>JAUNOJ010000181.1 GCA_030531135.1 Sutterellaceae bacterium
TCAATCAAGAGCCAACTGCCGAAGCGCCCGTCGGGCATTCGGAACAATCGACAGTTATCGCCGACAAGACAACGCGCCGCAACGAAATCGTTGCCGGCATCCGTACACTCGGTTAAAAGCAACATCGGATCGGCATGCGGCAGCAGCGTCTCGACGGACGGAAATGTTTTTACCGTTTCCATATCAAATTTCAACAGATTTAAAAATCAACACGGCGTTCGAGCCACCGAATGCAAAAGCATTACCCATCACAGCTTTCAGCGGTCGATTTAACTTTCTCGGTTGCATGACCAAATCGATGTCAGACAATGTCGAATCTCTGTTTCCGGTCATGCCGTTTACCGGCAACTTGCCTTCCGGATTCATCGTCAAAACAATCCAAGCAAAGGCTGCCTGCAACGCACCGGCTCCGGCCAAAGTGTGACCGGTCAATCCTTTGAGAGACGCTACCGGAGTATTCGATCCGAAAACTCTGGCGATAGCTTTGGATTCCATCGCATCGTTTAGTGCCGTTGCCGTTCCGTGAGCACTCACAAAATCGATGTCTTGGGATGAAAGTTGTGCTTTTCCCAATGCGCGTTGCATAGCCGCAGAGGCTTGCGTGCCTTCGGGCTCGGGAGCAGAAGCATGATGCGCGTCACACGTAGAGGCCCAACCGGCCAACTCCACGGGACTCGGCTCTTTACTTAAAACCAACAACGCGCCGCCTTCGCCCAAGTTGATCCCGTGACGATTTTCGGCAAAGGGCGAACACTGCTCGTTGCTCATGGCGCCCAAAGACGAAAACCCGTGACTGGTAAATTTTGAAAAGCCGTCGATGCCGCCCGTGACCACAGCATCGACTATACCGGCACGAATCATTTCGGCTGCCGTCTCCAAGGCCATGGCACCCGAAGCACAAGCGTTGCTGACCGTAAAAACCGGACCGCGAACCCCCAAAGCATCGGCAGTAAATGCGGCCGGATCGGAAAGGTTCAACGCGTCGGCCGTGAAATCTTGCGGCAACTCGCCCTTTTTGTGAAAAGTCTCAATACCCAATTCGATTTCACGCATCCCGGAGGTAGAAGCACCCAACACCACGGCAACGCGTGCGGAGTCAAAGTGCCTCAGATAGTTACCGATCTCGGGCGTTGTATCTAAACACAATCGAATCAGTCGGTTGGTGCGTGTCAAAATATAGTCGGCCGGAGAGTTCGCATCGGATACTTCCTTAACGATTCCGTAGGGAACCGACTTTTCGCCTAGCACATTCTTATAACAATCCAAAGCGACGAAGTCTTGCGATAAAAGCGCCTGTGCCGTCTTTTCCAAGCCCAAACCAAGTGCGCTCACACACGTGGGACAATGTAAAAAAATTCCTTCTTTTTCGGTCACGGTCTGCTTTCCCCGTACTTTGTAACAATTCGTTCATTATGCCAATCGATACTGTTTATTTCCACTGAGTTTTGTTGTTTGTTAACGTCAAACGGGCGCAATTCCTTGCGCCCGTTCGTTTAAGTCAAATTATGTCGTTTGACTTGTTATGCGGCAAAAGTCGAAGAAGGTTCCTTCTTGGCTTGGTAAGCATGCAAGCCGACGACAGAACCGATCAGAACCACCAAGGACGTACCCAAGCTCAGCCACAAGTTGCCGCCCGAGATACCGGCCACCAAATAACCCACGCCCGAGCAAATCGCCACGAGTAATGCGTAGGGAATCTGCGTTGAAACGTGTTCGATATGGCTGCACTTGGAGCCGGCAGACGACAAAATCGTCGTATCTGAAATCGGAGAACAGTGATCGCCGAAGACAGACCCGGCCAACGTTGCCGACAACACCACTACGGTGAGGTTGGGATCCAATGCCTGAATGATCGGCACAACGATCGGAATCAAGATACCGAAAGTGCCCCAAGCCGTCCCCATAGAAAATGCCAGGAAGGCGGCGATGGCAAACACGATGACCGGCAAGAACATGGCCCCCATACCGGAAGTCGTCACGATATGCTGCATAAACTGCGGAGCAGAAAGCAAATCGCGGCAAACGCCAGAAAGCGTCCAAGCCAAAATCAAGATGATGTTGGCCGGCAACATCAACTTCATACCCTCGATCGAGCCGCTCGTAAAGTCCGCAAACGTCATCAAGCGACGCGGAACGTACAGGAACAAGGCCACCAACAGAGCGCCGAAAGAGGCAAACACCAATGAAATGGATGCCGACGAATTGCCGATAGCTGCGGCAAACGTGTGGTATTTGGCATCTTCACCCCAATAGCCGCCCGTGTACATCAATGCCAAAACGGCAAAAACAATCAAAGCTCCCAGGGGAATCAACATATCCCAGGTCGTACCGCGCGGGTTGTACTTCAATTCGGCTTCGCCCTCGCTTTCGTCGAGTTTGGCTTCTCCCTTGGCAGCTAAAATTTCCGAGCGGCGCATCGGCCCGAAGTCCAAGCTCGTCGAACAGATAAACACCACCATGATCAAAGAAAGCAGTGCATAGAAGTTCCACGGAATCGTCGCCACAAAAGCGCCGAGTTCGCTTTCAAAGGCACCGGTGTCCTTCAAAGAAGAACCCACGGCCGCAGCCCAGGAGCTGATCGGCGCAATGATGCACACGGGAGCTGCCGTGCTGTCGATGATGTAGGCAAGCTTTGCACGGCTGACTTTATAAAAGTCGGTGATCGGACGCATCACGGTGCCTACCGTCAAGCAGTTGAAGTAATCGTCGATAAAGATCGCCACACCCAAGCCGCTCGTTGCCAACAAAGAAGAACGACGTCCCTTGATCACGCGCGTGGAAGCGCGTCCGTAGGCGACCGTACCGCCCGAAAGACTGATCAAGTAAACGAGCGCTCCGAGAAGCGAGCAGAAAATCAAAATATTGAAGTCCACCTTCTGGGCCATCATGGAAAACGCCGTTTCCATTGTGCCCATCAGCATATGGCCGTTCGTTCCGCAGGCATAAATCAGCGTTCCGGTGAAAATACCCACCAGAAGCGACGAGAAGACTTCTTTGGTCAACAGTGCCAAACCGATAGCTACGATCGGAGGGACGATTGACCACCACTCGGCTGCATAAGGTTCCATTTTTAAAGTTTCCTATGGTTTTTTGTCTTCGATATCCGAGCAAAGCATTCCAACTCTTTACCCGAACATCTGCTTTTTACGGTCGCGGATAAATACTATCCAACGCCCTGTTGATCGCAATGCGTTGTGCTTTGCGCTCCAACTGTTCATGTGTCTCGACTCGATTGGGGTTGACAATGATACAACCGTCAATCGGGCAGAGCTTTTTGCACTGAGGTTCGTCGAAGGAACCGACGCACTCGGTGCAACGTCCCGCACGAATGCGAAAATAGTCCAGGTCGTCAGCGAAAAAGATTGCCTGATTGGGGCATTCCGGTTCACACACGCCGCAATTGATGCATTCGTCGGTAATTTGAAGAGCCATTTTTCGCCTTTGTCCTCAAAAAAAGTCGTTGAAATTCGATTCGGTCAAAAACCGAAATCAATTTTTGGCAAAACGGCGTTTAAGTGCCGTCTCCACGACAGGTGAAACAAACTGCGAAACATCGCCCCCCATAGATGCGATTTCCCGAACAAAGCTGCCGGACACATAGCGATAGCGATCGTCGGGAATCAAGAAAATCGTTTCGGCTTCGGGAATCAATTGCTTGTTCATCCCGGCCATTTGAAATTCGTAGTCAAAGTCGCTCACTGCCCTGACGCCGCGCACGATCACCGAGACCGAATTTTCGCGCGCAAAGTCGCACAGCAACCCCTCATAAGGCAAGACTTCGACATTACTTAACTTTTCGGTAACGCTTTGGGCCAAAGCAATACGCTCTTGGAGTGTAAAAAGCGGCGCTTTTCGACGACTGGCGGCTACGGCCAAAATCACGCGATCAAACAATGCCGCAGCGCGCGCAAGCACGTCTTCGTGCCCGAGCGTGAGCGGATCGAATGTTCCGGGATAAACGGCGCAAACCATAAGTCGATAAATCCAAGCGTTGAAATGCTTAATTTTAAACGGTTTTGGGCTCGGCCAACAAATAATGTACGGCTCCGGCCTTGCCCCGTCTGAGAGCCGCCAACCCGATCTTCGTGAGCCAATCGTCTTCGAGCAACACATCGTTTTCAAGATAAACC
Organism: Sutterellaceae bacterium; assembly: GCA_030531135.1. GTDB lineage: Bacteria > Pseudomonadota > Gammaproteobacteria > Burkholderiales > Burkholderiaceae_F > Duodenibacillus. The sequence goes on from JAUNOJ010000181.1 coordinate 4,131, forward strand.
AACCCGGAGGGCT
>JAUNOJ010000182.1 GCA_030531135.1 Sutterellaceae bacterium
CCGAAGTTGCCGCTCAGCAGGCTGCTGCCGCTAAGGCCTAATTTGCAACAGCGAATCTGATTTTTCGCAAAAAGTTGCAAGCGGTTTGACCGCATACCAAAAACGCGCTTAAGTCCTATGGCTTAGGCGCGTTTTTTCGGGTATCATCTCGCCCAATGTGTAAAACTTCCGTTGCTCGTGCGTTGAAGCGGTTGAAAGGTTCTCAAAAGGTGTCTTTCGACGCTTTTTTGCGGCTTCTTTCCGGTCGACCCGCGGGAACACAAACCTTTCTGGAGCTCGAAAAAAATGTCTCACCATAACGAACAGTGTTGTTGCAAACCCAAGTACAAGCGCGTTCTTTTAAAGCTTTCCGGTGAGGCTTTGATGGGACCCGATCAGTTCGGTATCAACCGCGAAACGTTGGCCGATATCGTTCAGGACATCAAAGAAGTCTTGGCGATGGGGGTCGAGCTCGGTATCGTCGTGGGCGGCGGCAACATTTTCCGCGGTGTGGCTTTGGGCGCCACGGGTATGGATCGCGCCACGGGCGACTATATGGGGATGCTCGCCACCGTCATGAACGGTATGGCTTTGCAAGACGCATTGCGTCACGCCGGCGTCGAAGCCCGTGTGCAGAGCGCTTTGGCCATGAGCCAGGTTGCCGAACCTTACATTCGCGGTCGCGCATTGCGCTACCTTGAAAAGGGCCGTGTGGTGATCTTTGCTGCCGGCACCGGCAACCCGTTCTTTACGACCGATACGACCGCTGCGTTGCGCGGCGCCGAAATCGGTGCCGAAGTGATGCTCAAGGCCACCAAAGTCGACGGCATCTACTCGGAAGATCCCAAGAAAAACCCGAATGCGGAACTTTACAAGGAAATCTCCTTTGACGAGTGCATGAAGCGCGACTTGAAGGTGTTGGACGCCACGGCCTTTGCACTGTGCCGCGACCAGAAGTTGCCCATCAAGGTCTTTTCCATCACCAAGCGCGGTGCCATGCGTCGCGTCGTGATGGGCGAAGACGAAGGCACGTTGGTTTCCTAAGTTTTCGCTGTTAAAATAAACTTTTCGCTCGGAAAAAATCCCGAGCGAATCCGTTAGATTCTAAAAGGTACATATAACGATGAGCACCATCGCCGAAATTCATCAACAAACCGAACACAAGATGACGCGCACGATCGAAACCTTGCGCGAAAACTTCACCAAGTTGCGCACGGGTCGTGCCTCGACCGGTATTCTCGAACACGTGATGGTCGACTACTACGGTTCTCCCACGCCCTTGAGCCAGGTTGCCAACCTCGGTGTGGCCGATGCACGTACCTTGACCGTTCAGCCCTGGGATCGCAAGATGGTTCCGCTCATTGAAAAGGCCATTTTGACGAGCGACTTGGGTTTGAACCCGGCGACCAACGGCGACTTGATTCGCGTTCCGTTGCCCGCTTTGACCGAAGAACGTCGTCGCGAAATCACCAAGGTTGTGCGCGCCGAAGGCGAAGACGCCAAGGTTGCCATCCGCAACTTGCGTCGCGATGCCAACGACCAGGTCAAGAAGCTTGAAAAGGCCAAGGAAGTCAGCGAAGACGACGTGTCTCGTTCCGAAAAAGACATTCAGAAGACCACCGACAAGTTCATCGGTGAAATCGACAAGCTCGTGGCTGCAAAAGAAAAAGAAGTGATGACCGTGTAAGTTTGCACGACTCCTTGTGTGATAGGCGCCTGATATCGGGATTGAGGCCGTTAGACGGCTGCAATCTTCGACGGGCGCCTTTTTCGTTTTTTTGCATTGACGTCAACTTTATCGAGACACATTCGTTATGCCAAAACCTCATCACGTCGCTGTTATCATGGACGGAAACGGCCGCTGGGCCAAATCGCGCTTTTTGCCGCGTATCGAAGGCCATCGTCGCGGGATCGCAAGCCTGCGCACGATGGTGGAGACGGCGCGAAAACTCGGTATCGCCAACTTGTCGGTCTTTGCCTTTTCGAGCGAAAACTGGCGCCGTCCCAAGGATGAGGTGGATGGGCTCATGCGCTTTTTTGTGGCAGGGCTTCAAAAAGAGGCTCTGCCCTTAAAAGAGGCCGGGGTACGTTTGCATGTTGTGGGCGACACCTCGGTTTTTGACGAAGAACTCACGCAAAGCATTCGCCAAGCCGAAAGCCTCACCGAGTCTGCCGGCGACATGCACTTTAACCTGTGCATCAACTACGGCGGCCGCTGGGATATCGTCAACGCCGCCAAGGCCGCACTGGCTGCAGGTAAAGAGTTGAGTACCGAAACCTTGGCCGAACACTTGGCCATGCCTTGGTCGGGGCCTGTGGACTTGATGATTCGCACAGGAGGCGAATCGCGCATCTCCAACTTCATTCTTTGGCAAGCCGCTTACGCCGAACTTTGGTTTACCGAGGTGCTTTGGCCCGAATTTGAACCCAAACACTTCCAAGAGGCCTTGGAGTGGTATGACGGTCGCGAGCGGCGTTTCGGCATGACGGGCGATCAGCTCAAAAATTAGTTAGACTGATTCGGTTGACCGATTATTTTTTGTTGACAGTGAGATTTCCCCCATGCTTTTGACACGTGTGATCACCGCTCTGGTTCTTTTTGCCGTCTTGCTGGTTGCCGTCAGCTTGGGCAACCATGTTTTAAGCGCTGCGATGGCTGCGGCTTTGGGCATTGTTTTATTCGAGTGGCTGTTGATGACGCGCATGCGCAAACCCGTGGCGGCGGTTGTAAGCGCCGCCTGCGGTGCGTTGGCCGTGTGTTATGCGCTTTTGGACATGCACCCCGAAGGCGTTTGGTTTCTGACGTTGGAACTCGTGGCTTGCGTCGTGTGGTTGGGGCTTTTGGCCGTCGCATTTGTGGCGCGTGACCGCGGTTTTGCCGTGACGGATAACACGAGTTACCTGTTGGCGGCCTTGATTGTATCGGCAACCTTTTTTGCCATGGTGTGGCTCATTCAAACGGGCGGCTGGCAGCTGATGCTTTCCGTCTTTATGCTCGTGTGGTTGGCCGACGTGTGCGCCTACTTTGCCGGACGCTTTTTCGGCAAGCACAAGATGGCGCCTGCCATCAGCCCGAAGAAGACTTGGGAAGGGGCTGCCGGCGCCTTTGTGAGCGTTGTGGTCTGCGCCTTGGCCGCCTGGGTGTGGTTGCCGCATGAAATGGTGTTTTCAAGTCTCTTGATGCAAAAAGCCGGCTTTGCCGCAGGCATTTTGATTGTTTTGCTTCTGGTCGCCATTTCCATTTCGGGCGACTTGTTCGAGTCGGCCTTAAAGCGCCATGCAGGCATTAAGGATTCGGGTAAATTGCTCCCCGGGCACGGCGGTTTCTATGATCGTCTCGATTCTGCTCTGGCTGTGTTTCCGTGCGCAACCGCAGCGCTCTTGGTGATGTAAGAAAAAATTGCGATCCCGCAAAACAAAGAACCCTCGACAGCTGTCTGCCGAGGGTTTTGAATTTTTTGTGCGTCTATTGTCTTTGCCGCATGACGATGAGTGTTTGCAAGACGACCGAAGCGGCGATCAATCCCAACCCCATCCAAAAGCTCGCGTTAAGTTCCTTGGCTTCGCCCAAGAAAATAATTGCAATCAAAATCGAGTAGACGGGCTCAAGGTTATACGACAAATTGACCGTAAAGGCCGAAATTTGTTTGAAAGCGACCATCTGCAACAGATACATGCCCAAAGTAACGACCGTGGCAAAGATCGCGAGGTTAACAGCGTCCATGATCGTAGGCGGCACAAAGGCCGTTTCGGGCGAGAAATAAAAGTAAAAGGGCAAAATCAAACAGCTGCCGATAAAGGCGCCCGCAAACTGCCAGGTGAGCACAGTGGGCGCATTATGTTCGCGTCGGAACGCTTTCATGTAGATGGCAACAAGAGCGGCGCCCGCAGCCGAAATGACGCCGTAGCAAATCCCGAGGCGATAGCGCGCATCAAATGAGAAGATGAGAAAAACGCCCAAGATGGTCAGAAGCGACAACAAGAGTTCTCGGACGCTAAAGCGCGACTTCAAAATCAAGGGCTCCAAAATCGCCGTGAAAAAGCCCACGGTGGAAAAGGTCACCACGCCCACGCTGATGTTGGAGGCTTTGATCGAGGCGTAAAAAAGCATCCACTGGTAAGACAAAAAGATGCCCAACAGCACATACTTGACGAT
>JAUNOJ010000183.1 GCA_030531135.1 Sutterellaceae bacterium
CATTTCGAATGCCTCTTACCAAAATCCCGGGCGTGACGCCAAAACCTGCAGCGTCCGGATGCACGCCGATCAGGCGCAGGGCGCCGGTTGTCACTTCGTTAAAGACGGGCGCGGACACCGTACCGCCGTAGTAGCTCCCACGGCTCGGCTCATCGATCATCACGGCCACGATAATGCGCGGCTGCCCGGCAGGCGCCATACCGACAAAGCTCGAGACGTATTTGTTGACGTATTCGCCGTTTTCAATCTTATTGGCCGTACCGGTTTTGCCGGCCACGGTATAGCCTTGCACGGACACGCGACGAGCCGTGCCGCCGGCACCCACGGTCTGCGCCATCATGGCGCGCATCTGGCGAGCGACTTCGGGTCTAAAGATTTGATGGCCCTGAGCTTCTTGATGTGTGCGTTTAAAGGTCAAATCGATCACGTCGCCGTTTCTGGCCAATGCCGTATAAGCGCGCACCAACTGCATCAACGACACCGAGATGCCGTGGCCGTAAGAAATCGTGGCTTGTTCAATCGGGCGCCAGCTCTTGGCCGGGCGCAAGCGACCGCTTGCCGCACCGGGGAAACCCACTTTGGGCGAAACGCCGAAACCCAAATCGTTATACATGTCCCAAAGCGTTTCGGCGTTCATTTCCAATGCGATCTTGCTGGTGCCGATGTTGGAAGACTTGCTCACGACTTGGCTCACGGTAATGAGTCCGTTGTTGTGCGTGTCGCCAATTGTTCTGTCGCCGATCGTCAATTTACCCGGAGACGTCTGCACCAGTGTATCGGGCTCGACAATACCCATGTCCAATGCTTTAGCAATGGCAAAGGGCTTCATGGTGGAACCAGGCTCAAAGGTGTCCGTCAAAACACGATTGCGGATGTTTTCAAAGCGCACCGAGCGACGGGCGTTGGGATCGTACGTGGGCCAGTTGCTCATGGCGAGGATTTCACCGGTATGCACGTCCACCACGACCACGGCACCGGCCTTGGCTTGGTGGCGCTCGATGGCTTTGGCCAAGGCATTATGCGCAATGAATTGCAAGCGCGAGTCGATCGACAAGACGACATCCGAACCAACCTCGCCTTCTTTCACCCAAACGTCTTCAACAATGCGCCCCAAGCGGTCGCGAATCACACGACGCGAGCCTTGTTTGCCGGCTAGGATCGAGTTGTTGGCCAACTCCACCCCTTCGCGACCGTTATTGTCCGAATCGGTAAAGCCCACGACGTGCGCGGAGATTTCGCCATCCGGGTAATTGCGACGCACTTCGTTGGTGACGTAAATACCCGGCAATTGAAGATTTCTGACTTCTTCACCCTTTTCGACTTCAATCTGGCGATCGATGTAAACGAAATTTTTGTCTTTACGCGCCTCGATTCGACCGCGGATTTTTTCGGGATCCAAGTCCAAGACTTGCGCCAGTTTTTCGTATTGGGCGGAGGTCAAGCGAATGGCATCTTCCGGATCGGCCCAGACGCTGCGTGCAGGGATGGTGGATGCAAGCACCACGCCGTTACGGTCCAAAATCTGTCCGCGCTGTGCGGGCACCGGAAGCGTTCTGGCATAACGGGCTTCGCCCTGCTTTTTCAAGAAATCGGTGGAAATGCCGCATTGCAACCAAAAGGCTTTGAAACCCACGCCCACCAACAGCAAGAAGAAGAGACAAAACACCCACTTGCTGCGAGCGGCACTGATGGGCACCAAGAGCATGGCTTCTTCGCCGTTTCTCTGATGCTTTTTAGGCGCATTGTCTTCCTGCCAAAAGGCTCGCACCTTTTGCGAGACGCCTCGCCAAATCCTTTCAAAGAACCGAGTGACGATCATTTGCGCACCTCGATATGTTCTTTGAGGAAAGTTTGGGGCTCGACTTCGAGCAAGACCGTGTTGGTGACGTCAGCCGGCGCAAAGCCCATGGCTTCGGCGCGGCGACTCACCGCTGCGGGCAGAGCCGCTTTGGAAAGGTCCAAAGCCAATTGACTTGAGTCGTCGGCCAAGCGTCGTGCGACGTTGTTGGCGCGCTCGATTTCAACGAAGAGCAAACGGACGCGGTATTGGGTGGTGACCAAAGCGGCGGCGCTCAACAGCAACACAATGGCCGATATGACACCGGCAGTTGCCAAGAAGCGCTCGGAGACGGAAACGAGACTAAAACGCATCACTCGTCTGCCTCCCATGCTTTGGCTGTACGCACGGCCGAACGCATCACAGCAGAACGTGAGCGAGCGTTTACTTCGCACTCTTCTTGACTTGGCTTAATGCGCTTAACATCCGTCCACAGCGGTTGCGGCAACTGGTCTTGCGTCAAGACAATGCGGGCGTCAATGCCTTTTTCGGGATGGGCACCTGCGTCCAAGAAATGCTTGACGATTCTATCTTCCAACGAATGGAAACTGATGACAGCAAGTTTCCCGCCCTCCATCAACAAATGGCCGGCGTCATTCAATGCCATTTCCAATTCTTTCAATTCGGCATTGATGTGGATGCGAATGGCCTGAAAACTTCTCGTGGCGGGATTCTGTCCCGCGTCTTTTTTACTGCGCGTGACATTGGCGCCGATCACTTCGGCCAAGTCGCCCGTTCTTGTGAAGGGCTTTTCTTTGCGACGGGCGCAAATGGCTTTGGCAATGCGAAATGCGCATTTTTCTTCGCCGTAGACGCGAAGGACTCGTTCGATTTCGGATTGCTGGGCGTTATTGATCCACTCTGCTGCTGTGACACCGGTCGTGGTGTCCATGCGCATGTCCAACGGTCCGTCCATGCGGAAAGAAAAGCCGCGTTCGGCATCATCGATCTGAGGGCTCGAAACACCGATATCCATCAAGACGCCGTCGACCTTTGTGACACCCACTTTGGCCAACTCTTCTTTCATTCGCGAAAACGGAGCGTGGATGATGGTAAAGCGGTTGTCGTCAATCGTTTTGGCGACTTCCACGGCTTGGGGGTCGCGATCGAACGCATAGACGTGAGCATTCCCATCCAAGAGGCTCAAAAGCGTTCTCGTGTGGCCGCCGCGACCGAAGGTGGCGTCGACATAGATACCGTCTGTTTTGGTCAAAACTTCTCTGGGGGCTTCGAAACCCAGAACCGAGAAGTGTTGGAAAGTGTTTAAGGACTTTTCTGTCATTTCAAAACTCCTTAAACACTAAAACTGAAAGCCTGCGGCAGCGGCTTCAAAGCCGGCCTCCAGGGCTTCTTTTTCGAGTTGCGCGAGTTTGTCGGCATCCCACACTTCAAAGTGTGTGCCTAAGCCCACTAGAACAACTTCTTTCTTCAAACCCGCCAAGGTACGAAGGTCTGCAGGAATCAATAAGCGACCGGCGTTGTCGACTGTTAAATCGACGGCACTGCCTAAGACAATGCGCTGCAGTGCGCGTGCGCCGTAGCCCAATTGCGTTAAGGCGGCTTTTCTTTCTTCCCAGACCGGGCGGGGGTAAATGAGGAGGCACCCGTCGGGATGGCGGGTGATGGTGACTTCCAGGTTTGACGCAGACGACAAGACCTCACGGTGGCGACTAGGCATCGTCATCCGTCCTTTAGCGTCGAGCGACAATAAAGACGTACCCTGGAACATTTGATGTGCTAAAAGCTCTTAAAGCCCGTGTAGACGGGGTTTTTTGGAGTTTCATGCGCATGTGCACTGCGCATAAACCGATCGGTGTGAACGAGTGGCAGAGCCGTCGCCCCACTTTTTACCACTTTTTCACACCGACACTCTAGCACACGAATAAAGAGTCAGTAGTGTAGGAATTCGATTTATTTGATTTGAGCTTGTCTGTCATGGGTGGTAATTTCCCTTATGACATAGTTCCCTTCCCAAATATACAGTTCAGGATACGTCACCATCGGTCTTTTTAGACTAATGATCTTGACCGAATCCCTCATTAATCTTGATCGAACCGAATCATGAACTACGATGCGATTTCTGACACTTCTTCTTTTGGAACTGTAGCTTCAGAAGAATCATCTTTTAGGAATTCCTCTGTGGGAATATTTCTGTTAGCTTCTATCGGAGGAACCTCGAAAGGAGTTAATGCCTTTTTAGAATTAGTCATATATACTTCGGAATCTTGAAGAAACACATCTCCAAGAAATACTCTTAGCACTATTTTGGCTTTCGTTATCTCCGAAGGA
>JAUNOJ010000184.1 GCA_030531135.1 Sutterellaceae bacterium
GATTCACAGCTCGGCTCTGGTTGATCCCCTTCTTGGCTTCGGCGAGTTCTTCGGCAGTGATACCGTCCTTGACCACACGGTTGAGCTCTTCAACGGCGCAGACCTTGGCCTTATCCAAGTTTTGCGGTGCCACGATAGCAGACATCGACCAGCTCGCGCGATTGCCGAATTCGGGCAACTTCACGCGAGAGCCCACGCCGTAGGAAAGACCTTCTTTCTGACGCAAGCGATCGACCAAGCGGTTGGATAACCCCGTGCCGCCGCCGATGATCCAGTCAGCCACGATCAAAGCCGCTGCATCTTTGTCGTTCACATTGCCCGGGAAGTCGATGCGGGCAAACAGAGCCGCATTTTCTTTGCTCGGCGTATCGATCACGATGTTGGCAGCCTTCACGGGCTTATATTCGCTCCAGAAACGCTTGTAGTCGGCGGCAGGATCGGCGTTTTTCTTGGTGCCCACGGCCTGCGGCAACACGGCCTTGACGGCATCGGCATCAAAGTCACCCACAATCGCGATCTGACCGTGGGTGGTGGCAACGCTGTCTTTGTACCACTTCACCAAGTCTTCGCGCGTGGCGCTCTTTAAACCTGCCAAGAGCTCTTTGCTCGTCAACGTGTTACGGGGATCTCCTGCCGGATAGGTTGCAAAGTGATTCAAAACGGCATCGCGCCCCAAGGTGCCCGGATCGTCGCTCTTACCTTCCAAGGACGTCGTCATCTGGCGCTGCAGTTGCTTGAATTCCTTTTCAGGGAAGGTGCTTTGCGTGATCAGTTCACCCATCAACATTAAGGCATCGACTACGTTGTCACGCGTGGTGATAAAGGACAATACGTCGCCTTGAATCTTCATCTTGGTGAGCAAATTGGCAATGTCGGTGCGAGTGAGCTTATCGGTGCCACGGCTTAACATGGGTTCCGTCAAGTAGTTGAGCACATTCTTGCCGGTCGTGTTTTCCAAGTTGCTGTAATTGAATTGCGTCATAACCGTCACGGTCTGGCCGCGCGTTTTCTTGGGCAAAAGCGCAACCTTGACGCCGTTCACCGTCAAACGTTCGGTACGGGCATCGATATTGTCTTGGCTCACGTCAAAGGCTTCCGCCAAGTCGCCTTCGGTCTTAAAGGTGGCTTTGGCAAGAACGTCTTCGACTTTGGGCGTGGTCATATAAGGCGCACGCTTGGGATGATCGTCCGGAATAAAGAGGCCGACCACGCGGTTATCGCGCACGAAATAAGTGGCGGCAGCGGTGTCGACATCTGCAGCCGTCACTTTTGCCGTCGCATCGCGATCGGCAAAAAAGAGGCGCCAGTCACCCAGAGCAATGTAGTCGGACAAGTCCACGGCAAACTGTTCGGGGTCGCTCAATGTGCGTTCGTAGTCGGTGGCGGCTTCGGCCAAACTCGTCTGCACTTCTTCGTCCTTGGCCGGGGTCTTGGCAAACGTCAACTCGATCGTTTCAATCAACTTGTTCTTGACCGGTTCAATGGCGTCACCCTTTTTAACCATGGCGCCGAACATCACAAAGCTCGGATCTTTGGCCGACATCGCCCAGCCGAAAACTTGGCTTGCCTGACCGGTTTCGACCAAAGCCTTGTAGAGACGTCCGCGCGGCGCGTCGGAAAGAATATCCACGGCCGTTTCCACGGCATTGATGTCGCTTGCCAAGGCTGACGGAATGCGATAGCCCACGGCCACCATCTGCATTTCGCCCGGACGGCGGATTTCGAAGTTGCGAGCGCCGTCGGCCACGGGTTCGATCGTCCATTCCTTGGGCAGGACGCGTTCGGGTTTGGCGATCTTGCCGAATTCCTTTTGAATCCAACCCAAGACCTTTTCTTCATCAAACTTGCCCGAGACCGTCAAGACGGCGTTATCGGGCTGATACCACTTGCGATAGAAGGCCTGCAGGTTTTCGATCGGCACGTTTTCAATGTCGCTGCGCGCACCAATGGTGCTGCGGCCATAGGCGTGCCAGTCAAAAAGAACGGACTGCATGCGCTTGAGCATGACGCTCACGGGCTTGTTTTCACCCATTTCGTATTCGTTACGCACCACCGTCATTTCGGTGTCCAAATCCTTCTTGGCGATAAAGGAGTTGGTCATGGCATCCGCACTCCAACCCAAGGCCCACTTCATGTTGTCGTCGTCGGCCGTAAAGCTCACGAAATAGTTGGTGCGATCCAACCACGTCGTGCCGTTCATGCGGAATCCGCGACGCGTGAATTCTTTGGTGGGGTCGGGATAGTTTTTGCTACCCTTAAACATCAGGTGTTCGAGCAAATGGGCCATGCCGGTTTCGCCGTAATTTTCCATGCGGCTGCCGACCAAGTAGGTGGTGTTGACCGTGGCCGTGGGTTTGCTTTGATCGGCAAAAAGAACGACCTTCAGGCCGTTGTCGAGTTCGTAACTTTTAATGCCTTCGACCGTGTGCACGGGCTTAAGGCTTGCTGCCGAAGCAGCCATTGCGGTTGCGCTCAGAGTCATAACAATGAATTTTTCGAGGGTTTTGTTCATAAATCTGTTCCCAAACGTTTTCCGAGAAGAAACGCCTTTGAGCTATTTCCGACAACTCGGCGCCGTCTTCCAAACTGCATTGCCTGTAAGACTAAAGACAAAGCACCCGTAAAAGACTTGCCGATTTGCGAAAAAATGTGTGAGGATGTTACTCAAAGCCCGCTTAGGTGTCTACGGTTGTAAGAAAAATATTTATCGCCCCGATGCAGTTCGTGCAATGCTCTTATAATCCGAGCCACCTCTATTTTTCCCACTGGAACTCGCCGTGAAATTCTTAAGCGACTTTTTCCCGATTATTTTCTTCTTCGCCGCCTTCAAGTACGGCGAAAGCGACCCGCAGTTTGCCTGCGACCTTTTAAACCGCGTGATGAGCAATGTGACGCTCGATCAGGCGCCTGTGCTTTTGGCAACGCTTGTGGCCATTGTCTGCACGTTTATTCAGGTAGGCTTGAAGTATGCCCGCGGCACCAAACCCGAACCCGCGCTTTGGATTTCCTTGGTGGTGATCGTGGTCTTCGGTTCTTTGACCTTGTGGTTACATAACGAATGGTTCATCAAGTGGAAACCCACCATTTTGTATTGGGTTTTTGCCACGATCTTGGGCTATAGCGTCTTGACCGGAAAGCTCTTTATCAAAAAGCTCATGGGCAAAGAATTGGAAATGGAAGCCGGCAAATGGAAGGTGGCCGAAATCGCCTGTATCGTCTTTTTGATTGCCGTGGGTTTTGTCAATTTGTTTGTCGCCTACACTTTCCCGACCGATGTTTGGGTCAACTTCAAACTGTTCGGCCTCATGGCGCTGACATTCATTTTTACAATTGGATTGGCCTTTTGGATTTTGAAAAACGGCAAATCCCTGCAAGAATAAGACTTACCTGAATTTTGTATTGAAGGATCGTCAAAAATGTCCCTGAAAAAATCCGCACTGTCTGCCGTCGTGTTGTCCGCCGTTATGGCTTGCGGCAGCGCTTTTGCCGAAACCTCGACCTTTCAAGTCAACGGCGAGACCGTGACCAAGGCCGAGCAAGAACAGCTGATTCGCCAGTACACCGAACGCGGTGCACAACGTACGGCGCAGCTCGAAAGCCAGGTGCGCTCCCTTTTGATCCGTGACAAGATTTTGTTGCAGGAAGCCCGCAAGCAGATGGTGGGCCAGCGCGACGACGTCAAGCAGTTGATCGACAACTCCACCAAGAACATTCTGATGAGCTCGGTGGTCAACATTTGGTTGCAACAAAACCCGGTGAGCGACGCTGACGTCAAGGCTCTCTTTGACAGCGAAAAGAAGCGCTGGGGCAACAGCGAAGTGCAGGTGCGTCACATTTTGGTGAAGACCGAAAAGGAAGCCAACGATTTGTTGCGTCGCATCCGCAAGGGTGAAGACTTCGCCAAGCTCGCGAGCGAAAAGTCCATCGACACGGCTCAAAATCGTGCTGCCGGCGGCTTGATCGATTGGAACTCCCCCAACCTCTTTGACAAGGAATTCGCCGACGGCTTCAAGAACTTGAAGGAAGGTCAGTTGGCGCGCAAGCCTGTGAAGACCCACTTGGGCTACCACGTCATCAAGCTCGAAGGCCGTCGTACCGCACAGCGCTATGCAAACTTTGA
>JAUNOJ010000185.1 GCA_030531135.1 Sutterellaceae bacterium
TGGAAGGTACGGTGGAATTTACCCATCAGGGAGCATCGGCACGCGGCATTTCGGCACGCGCCTTCGGCCAGGGCGATGTGACGGCCAACGTGGCAACGGCAAACGACGGCACGATTTCGATTACGGCTTCGGGCGAAACGAATGTGAAAAATCTGACCTTCTTTGCTCCCGTGCCGATTCTCGAAGAAACCGTCAAACATCTGTCGGGCAACCTTCCCTTTATTTCCACGGTTTCGATTAAGCGCAACAGCGGCGTGACGGTGGTGGCTCAATCCAATCTTAAGGGCGTCAAGAGCGATTTGCCGGCTCCCTTAAACAAAACGGCCGCTCAGACGTGGAATACCAACGTGAGCGTATCTCCCGTCACCGTCTCGGGCAAAAAGGGCTTGATCGTACGCGCCGAAAGCGGCAAGCGATTTGACGTCATGCTTCAGTTGCCGATGAATAATTCGGGGCTAGCCACGCGCGGTAGCGTTGCGGTGGGCACGCGAGCCGGATTGCCGCAACGCGGTTTTGCCGTTTCTGTCACGACGCCCAAGGTCTCAATGGTCGATTGGACCGATCCCATGAAGGGCATCATTGCCGCAGCGCAAAAGACAGGACAAATCCAAGGGATCTCGTCGACCTCGGCTGACGACGGTTTGACCCGAATCGACGCCGTGATAGATGAACTCCAAACAACGGGCGCCCCGCTGAAAGCTTTTGTGCTCGATGTCGATCATACGATGAACAACCTTTGGAAAGTGACGATCGACTCCGATAAGCTCTCGGGCAACGCCACATACGATCCCAAGAATTCGGGCTCGGTCACGACCGACTTAAAGCGCGTGCACATCTCCAAAGGAACGGTGGAAGTGATCCGCAAATTCTTGGAAGACGGCGACACGACCCAACTTGGGCTAGACAGTAAAAACACGCGTCAATTGCCCTCGGTCAAGGGCAAGATCGACAGTTTCCAGTATGAAAAAATGTATTTCGGTCGCGTCGATTTCGACGCCGTTGCCACGAATCAAAACAATACGGAAAAACTTGACATCAAAAAGCTCGTGATTGAAAGCGATGCTGCCCGACTTTCTGCTTACGGTTCCTGGTCGCATAACCCGACCTCCAACGACACCAAATCCAAGGCACTCAAAGACGGTCAAACGCAGTTGTCGGTCACGCTCGACTTAAACGACACGGGCGACCTGTTAACGCAGCTCGGTTATCCGGGCGTGATTCAAGATGCACAAGGCTCGGCCAATGCCAATCTGACCTACAACGGCTCTCCCTGGAGTCCGCAATTGGAAACGTTGGCGGGCGACATCGCCGTCAACTTGCGCAAAGGTTCGTTTGAACAAATCGATCCCGGTGCGGGCGGCGCGATTTTGTCTTTGATTTCGTTTCAGTCGCTACTTAAGCGCTTGACGCTTGACTTTACCGACTGGACGCAAAAGGGGCTGTCTTTTGACACCTTTGTGGGGTCGTCTACGATCGAAGGCGGTATTTCCAAGTCGGACAACACCAAGATTGCCACCTCGCACGGCACGATTCTTTTAAGCGGTCAGACCGACTTTGCCAAGCGGCTTCTCAACAGTCATATCGTTTTCCTGCCCAACATCAATGCAGGCAACGCAAGCTTGGCCGTGGCCTTTATCAATCCGGCCGTCGGTATCGGCACCTTCTTGGCCCAGCTCTTTTTGCGCGAGCCTTTGAGCCAGCTTTTTAAGGTGGAATACGACATCACCGGGTCTTGGGACAATCCGGTGATTCAAAAGGTGGGCAGCAACACCGAAAACAACAATCAGAGCAACGCTGCCAAACAATAGAACAGCCGAACCCGACAACCGGGCAATTTGCCGTATGACTTTTTTCTCAGGAAACGAAATTCGCGTCTTGCGCACACTCTCCGACGGGCAAAGCGTTGTTGTCGGAACATTGTCTAAGAGCGACAACGGCATCGCGTTTCGTTACGACGAAACCTACTTGCACACGTTTGCAGCCGGCAATTTGTCGCCCTTGAAACTGGCTTTTGACGATTGTGCGCAAGTCGCTGCCTTGCGTCCTCACCAAGGTCTTCACGGCGTTTTTGCCGACAGCCTTCCCGACGGTTGGGGCATGTTGCTACTCGATCGCTATTGCAAAAACCAAGGCAGCAAACTCGCGGATATTTCTCGCTTGGGACTCTTGCCTTTTGTCGGAAATCGAGCCGTCGGCGCTTTGTCTTACGAGGGTGTCGCTTTCGATTCTTCGGTTCTCGAAGAAAACTCGCAAACAATCGATCTTTGCGAACTCGGTACGGCCGCGTGCGATATTTTCGAAGACAAAGACAGTCCGTTATTGGCTCAACTGCTTCTCGGCAGCACCGTGGGCGGCGCTTGTCCCAAGGCATTGCTCAACTTTTCCGACGACTTTGAGGAATGTTCGCTCGTTGCCGGCTCCGAATACTCGCCTTGGATCGTGAAGTTCACCTCCTCGTCTTTGTCATTCGGGCACGAAGCCGGACTCCTGGAAGCGGCAACGCTCAAAACTGCACAAGCCGCCGGTATCGCCGTCAACGACTTTCGCCTTTTTTCGGGCGCTCAAGGCAAGGGGCGCCCCAAAATGCCCTATTGGTTGGGCGTCAAGCGCTTTGACAGAACGCCCTCGGGCAAACTGCATTTTGCTTCGGCGGCAGGCCTTCTGGACGCCGACTACCGCATACCGAGCCTCGATTACGAAGACTTGATTCGACTCACGGCAACATTGACGAAGTCCCAAATGGACACGCAGGAAATGTTTCGCAGAGCCGTCTTCAACTTCCTCATTTGCAACTGTGACGACCATGCGAAAAACTTCGGTTTCCTAATGGACGATAACGGTGGCTGGCATTTGTCGCCGGCCTATGACATCACTTTTTCGCCCAATGTTTACCGAGAACACGCCACAAGCTTTGCCGGTTGCGGCAAGACATTGACTGCTGCCGCCGTGCAAAAGCTCGGTCGTTTGGCAGGATTGCGTCCCAAAGAAATTTCGGAAGTCTGTTCAGACATTGTGCGTGCCGTTGCAGGGTTTGCCCAAGCGGACAAATCCGTGGGCGTGCGTTCTCAAACGGCAAACGAGGTGCAGCAAGTGCTCAATGCCGTTTTGACTGACAACGCCACTGCTTTGCGCTGACGGTTGGCACGTAATTGCTGTAGAATTTCAAAATCCGACCGATCGGTCTGTTTTTGAATTTTTAAAATCTATGTCGTCTACCAAAGCACTCCGAACCAATTCCAACATCCTTCAGGCGGCTCGCGATGTTCTTCGTACCGAAGGAATCGAACGCCTGAGCATGGATCGCGTTGCGGCCAAGGCCGGCGTGAGCAAAGGTGCGGTGATGTATCACTTCCCGACCAAACGAGCGCTACAAGCGGCTTTGATTCAAGACTATGCCGATCATTTGGATTCTGGGCTCAAAAAGCATGAAGCGATGTTTGAGGGCTCTGCCGAAGAAGTCTTGATTCCTGCTTATATCGAATGGTTCAAGAGCTTTTCGACCGACAACAACGGTTGGGCCTCGGTGGGCGTACAGATTTTGGGGCAACAGGCCATGGACCCCGAGCTTTTGAAACCCATCAGCGACTGGTATCAAAAGCTCTATACCCGTATCGAACAGCTCCCTGAAAAACAACGCACACCCATGCTCATGGCCGTGATGACCATGGAGGGCTTTTTCTTTGTACACAAGTTCGGGCTCGATACGATGAATGAAGAACTCAAAGAAAGCGTATTAAAGGCGCTTGCCGAACTCACCGCAACGACGACGGTTGCAAGGAAAAAAGTATGATGCCGACTGCCGAAAAACTGTCGCTTCGCAACTCCGACTTTGTAAAAATCAGAGAGACCGGAGAAATTTACGTGGACAAAACGGCGTTTGTTTACGAGCTTGCATCGACTTACGGCGCCTACTTGCTTCATCGTCCTCGATTCTTCGGCAAGTCGCTCTTGCTGTCGACCTTTGACGACTTGTTTGCGCACGGATTGAGAAATTTTCTCGGCTTGGCTATCGATGGTCGTTGGAAGGATAAGACCTATCCTGTTTTGCGGCTCGACTTTTCGCTCACCCAAGACTGCCAAACGAAAGAAGACTTCTTTCGCCTTTTTGCAC
>JAUNOJ010000186.1 GCA_030531135.1 Sutterellaceae bacterium
CATTTGCACCGGCGTCGGATTCAGGACGGGTTCGGTCTTTAAAACCGGTTCCGCCTTGGGGGCTTCGACAGGCGTTTGTACCTTGGGAGCATCCTGCTCGTTCAAGTTAAACCCTCGAGCTGCCGCGCGATCGGCTTCCAAGCGGTTTTCCACCATGTGTTCGGCAGCTTTCAACTGTTCGTCGCTTGCGGGTTCTGCTTTCATAAAGCGAACGGTCTTCAAGGCTTCTTCGTCTCGCGCTTGGCGCAGACGAGTATTGCGAATAAACCAGAAGGCGCCGCCGGCAATCGCAGCCAAGAGTGCCACGATCAAAGCGATAACGGTGCCGCTCATGCCCGAAGATTCGGGTTCGGCTTTGACAATCGTATCGCCCGTTTTTTGAGGCTCCGGTTTGGCTGCGGGTTCGGGCGCCTTCACTTCCGTCTTTTGTTCGACGACAGGTTCTGCAACGGTCGGTGCCGGTGCGGGTTGCGATGTTTGTGTCGCTTCAACCTTGGGTGCGTTGGCAGCCTCGCCGCGACTTGTCGCTTCAATCGTGGCGGCCAAAGGATCGTGCTCGGGTGCCTTGGCTTGAGCTACGCTTGCTGCCTGGGCTTGTTCTGCCTTTTTGGCAGCTTCGCGTTTTTGGGCTTCAAGACGTGCCTGACGTTCTTGTGCGGCCTTCTTTTCCTGCGCCGCCTTCTTTTGCTGAGCTAAGCGAGCCTGCACTTCTTTATAAAGTGCAGGAGCCTGCTTTTGCATACGCTGATGCGCACGATTCAAGTCGCGCTGAGAAGGCGCCTTGCGGGCATCGGCATTGGGATTGACGCGCACCAATGCCCAAGCTTCGTCCACCGTCACGCGATTGACGGTAGCAGCCTTGGGAGCGCGCAAGGTGGAGCCCACGCGCACGCCGTTCACACGCCCCTTTTCAAAGTTGTTGGGATTGTCGCGCACAAAAGCCACCAAGAGCTGATCCATGGTCGCTTGCGGGTAGTCGCCCTTAAAAAGCTTGGCAATCGACCACATGGTCATGCCGGGCTCGACCTTAAAGGGCTTACGGGTATCGACAGAGTCGGGATACAAGTCTTGCGCGGGGGCTGCGGCAGCGGGCTTAGCCTGTGCCTTGGGTGCAGGCGCAACTTTGGCAACGGGCTCAGGTGCAGGAGTCGCCTTTGCAACCGGAGCAGGAGCCGGTTCGGTCTTGGGCATCGGCGCCACATATTTGGGTTCCTGAACCTCGACGACTCGCTTTTCCGTCTTGGCGCGATCGACCATCGGAGCCGATTCTTTTGCCACGGTGGGCGGCGTGACGACAGTGCGCTGCATCGTGTCGTTGGCGCTCGGCACGGTCGTTGCGGAAGGCACGACCGACTTTTGTGCCGAAGGAACCGCACTCTTGACGGTTTCTTTCACCTTAGGCGCGCTTTCGGTCTTGGTCTGCGCGAGGACAGGGCGTTCCTTTAACGCGATGTTATAGAGCTTGGCCGAACGGTCGTTACCTTCGCTCAATTCCACGATCAAGGGGAAATTCTTTTCGTGAACGGCGTTTTTGCTTACGATCGACAGGGTAAAAGGATCTTTGCCTTCGAGTTTGAGCGTCATTTCGTTGACGGGCACCACGGCGGTCTTGCCGACGCGACTATAGATCGAAGCCGGTGCCAGACGTACGCGCGGCGACAAAGAAGGATTGACGTCTTTGACGGTCAACTGCGCACGAAGCGGTTCGCCCACGGAAGAATACACCGTCAACGATCCCAATTCGGCAGCCCAAGCCGTGCTCACGGCAAGTCCGATGGCGGAAACGGCGATCGTTTTCAAGACTGTCTGTTGCATTGTTTGATTACCCTATCGAAAATTCTTTCACACACACCGAAAGCTCGGTTGTCGAAAGCCCGACACCGAGACTTACTTCTGTCACAAATTGAGATTGTAACCGAGCCGACACTCTGTGCAAGAGCGAGGATACCGACTTTGACAATTTTCGCAGGGTTTGGGTAAGAAAAAACCTCCGAGGGCGGTGGATCGCCTTCAGAGGTCTTTTATTTTGAGGCTAACCGGCGGTTTTGACACCGCCATATGCAAGTCTCGGCTTACTTTTCGGATTCGCTTTTTAACGAGTCGTTCATTTGTTTGCGAACCTCTTTTCCCGCTCTAAAGATCGGAACGAATTTGGCCGGGACATTCACAGGTTCACCCGTACGGGGGTTGCGCCCGAGGCGAGCTCCGCGACGCTTTACGGAAAAGCTGCCGAACCCGCGAACTTCAACACGCACCCCGTGACTCAGTGCGCCGATTGTCGTGCGAAGGATTTCGTTGACCGCTACCTCTGCATCCCTTTCGGTCAGACAGGGGTAGCGTTCGAAGATTCGCGCAATCAGCTCTGACTTTGTCAGGGCTGGCATGTGAGAGCTCCAAATTACTTCTGTTCGAGTTTAGCCTTCAACAAAGCGCCGAGGTTGGTGGTGCCGGAAGCGGCATCACTGTTGACGCGATCCAAAGCTTCGCGAGCTTCGGAAGCATCCTTGGCCTTGATGGACAACTGGATGGAGCGGTTCTTGCGGTCAACGCTGATGATCTGAGCTTCGACCGTGTCGCCCACTGCCAACTGGGTGGTAGCGTCTTCAACACGTTCGGAGGAGATTTCGGAAGCGCGCAAGTAGCCTTCGGTTTCGTCGCCCAAGTCGATCACGGCGCCCTTGGCGTCAACGGACTTGACGGTACCCTTGACGACGGAGCCCTTTTCGTGACGGCCGGCAAATTCGGAGAACGGATCGCCGCCCAACTGCTTGATGCCGAGGCTGATACGTTCGCGTTCGGTGTCGATGGCAAGCACCACAGCCTGCACTTCGTCACCCTTCTTGTACTTGCGAACGGCTTCTTCACCCTGTTCGTTCCAGGAGAGGTCGGAGAGGTGCACCAAACCGTCGATGCCGCCGGGCAAGCCGATGAACACGCCGAAGTCGGTGATGGACTTGATCTGGCCGCTGACCTTATCGCCCTTCTTGAAGTTGGTGTTGAATTCTTCCCACGGGTTGGCCTTGCACTGCTTCATGCCGAGGCTGATACGACGACGATCTTCGTCGATGTCCAAAACCATGACTTCGACTTCGTCACCCAACTGAACAACCTTCTTCGGGTCGACGTTCTTGTTGGTCCAATCCATTTCGGAAACGTGCACCAAACCTTCGATGCCGCTTTCGATTTCAACGAATGCGCCGTAGTCGGTGATGTTGGTGACCTTACCGTGCAAACGGGTGCCCTGCGGATAGCGGCGAGCAATGCCGATCCACGGATCTTCGCCCAACTGCTTCAAGCCCAAGGAAACGCGGTTCTTGTCCTGATCGAACTTGAGAACCTTGGCTTCGATTTCCTGGCCGACCGTCACCACTTCGCTCGGGTGACGCACGCGACGCCATGCGAGGTCGGTGATGTGCAACAAGCCGTCGATGCCGCCCAAGTCAACGAATGCACCGTAGTCGGTGATGTTCTTGACGATGCCCTTGACGATAGCGCCTTCCTGGAGGGCTTCGAGGAGCTTGGCGCGTTCTTCGCCCATGCTGGCTTCAACGACAGCACGACGAGACACAACGACGTTGTTGCGCTTGCGATCGAGCTTGATGACCTTGAATTCCATGGTCTTGCCTTCGTAGGGCGTGGTGTCCTTGACGGGGCGGGTGTCGACCAAAGAACCCGGCAAGAAGGCACGGATGCCGTTGGTCATGACGGTCAAACCGCCCTTGACCTTGCCGGTGATGGTACCGGTGACGAGCTCGCCCGATTCCAAAGCCTGTTCGAGGTTCATCCAAGCAGCCAAGCGCTTGGCCTTGTCACGAGACAAAACGGTTTCGCCGAAACCGTTTTCAGCCGATTCGATTGCCACGGAAACAAAGTCGCCGGGCTGAACGGTCACTTCACCGCGATCGTCCTTGAATTCTTCAACGGGAACGTATGCTTCGGACTTCAAGCCGGCGTTGACGACCACAAAGTTGTGTTCGACGCGAACGACTTCGGCGGTGATGACTTCGCCCTGACGCATTTCCTGCTTAGCGAGGCTTTCTTCAAAAAGCTGGGCAAAAGATTCGGTAGTGTTAATGTTGGACATGTAAATTAAAAAAATT
>JAUNOJ010000006.1:0-9475 GCA_030531135.1 Sutterellaceae bacterium
TTTGCGATCGACGATGTTAATCGCCGCTTCCTGCGTCGGACAACTCCACGTGCAAAGCCCGCAGCCGGTGCAGTGATCGGGAATGATCGTCGGCACAAAAACCGCGTGCTTGGAGAGTTCTCTCGGGTGCGGATCAAGTTTCAAGGCCTTGTCTTTAACGGGGCAAATGCGATAGCAAACTTCGCAACGCAATCCCTGCCAACTTAAGCACGATGCGGGATCGACCACCGCGACACCCATACGAGCGTCGTTAATGTCTTTCATTTCACGATCCAAGGCGCCCGAGGGACACACACGCACACAAGGAATGTCTGCGCACATGTAGCAGGCGACGTCTCGTGGAACAAAAAACGGCGTTCCGTAAGGCGCGGGGTCGGAGAGTTTGGCAAGTTTAAGGGTCTTATAGGGACAGGCTTGTACACACAGTCCGCACTTCAGGCACATCGCCGCAAAATCAGCGTGCGCGCCCGGAGGCACCGGCACCCAGCCTTTGGCTTTGGCGTCGTTCACCCAACTTGAGAGAACTCCCGTTCCCAAAACCGCAATTCCCGCGCCTTGAAGCGCAATGGAAATCACTTCGCGTCGATTGGCTTTGATTGGCATTTCGATTTTCTTCGTTTTCTCTCGTACCGAGCCCGTTGAGAGCTCGGTACAAAAGGCGTTTAAACCTCAATGTCGGATTTAGGCGCGCGTGACGCGAACGGCCGACTTCTTGAAATCGGGTTCGGCCGAAATCGGGTCGGTCGCGTCAATACAAAGCTTGTTGCACTGCACCGATTCGTCAAAGAACGCCAACCATACCGTGCCCTTGGGCATCTTCATACGGCCTTGCGTTTCCACAAGCGCTTTGATAGTGCCACGACGGCTCGTGATTTGGGCCACGTCGTTGCGCTTTAAGTCGCGCTTTTGCGCATCTGCTGGGTGCATATAGAGCACGGCCGACGGTGCCGCACGGTGCAACTCGGGCACGCGGCGCGTCATGGTACCGGTATGCCAATGCTCGAGAATACGGCCCGTGCAAAGCATCAAGTCGTAGTTGGCGTCGGGCTTTTCAACGGGTTCGGCAAACGGACGGAAGAAAATCTTGGCACGCCCCGGCAAGGGCTTTGGAGTTTTGTCGGTGATGCCGTCGAGGTTACCCTGCGGGATTGCCTTCATCAACTTACCGTAGAACTCAAAGTCACCCGTCTTGACATAAGGATCGTACTCGGCATTGAAGCGATACGTCGTTTCCTTGCCGTTAACCACCGGCCACGTGAGCCCCCTGACCTTGGGATCCATGTAGGTGTCAAAGTCTGCCAAATCGTGACCGTCACCCAACGTGAACTGACGGTATTCGGTAAAGAGTGTTTTTTCGGGGAACCAGTCCACCCCCAAAATCTTTTGTGTACTGTTTTCGGTGCCCGGATACTTGGCGTCCGGCCATTTGCATTCTTTGGTTTCTTTGATGTTGGCAAAAAGAACGTCAAAAAGCGTTGCATCAGGGGCAATGCCCATGGCTTTGGCACCTTCCAAAACGTCGGGCAAGACCTTGCCGTTACCCAACTTCTTTTCGCCCCAGCATTCTTTGACTTTGAAGCGCTTGGAAAATTCCATCATCATGGCGATGTCGCTCTTGGCTTGTCCCGGAGGCAAAACCATCTGTTGCCAAGCCTGAGTGCGGCGTTCGGCGTTGCCGTACAGACCCCACTTTTCAAAGATCATGGCGGCAGGCAAAATCAAGTCGGCGACCTTAGCCGATAACGTCGGATAAACGTCGGCCACGACCACGAAGTTTTCGGGTTTGCGAGCCGCACGCAACCAGTGGTTCGAGTTCGGTGCCGATTGGAAGATGTTGACAACCTGCGTCCACAAGAAGTTGACCGAGCCGTCTTCAAGACCGCGCAACAAGCCCATGATGGGTTTCCCCAAAACGGGATTCAAAGTGCCTTCGGGCACGTTCCAGAGTTTTTCAGTCTTTTTGTGATGTGCGGGGTTGCCCACCAACATGTCGGCCGGCAAGCGATGCGAGAAAGCGCCCACTTCGCGTGCAGAACCGCAAGCCGATGGCTGGCCCGTCAAAGAGAAGGCGCCGTTACCGGGGCGAGCCTGTTTTCCGGTCAAGAGGTGAAGCGCGTAGATCTGTTCGTTGACCCATACGCCGCGCACGTGCTGGTTCACGCCCATGCACCAGAAAGACAGAATGTCGCGCTTGGCGTCGCAATAGATATCGGCCAAGGCAACAAGCTTTTTCTTAAAGCTCTCGAGCGTTTCGTCCGGATCACCCTTGGCCAAGTTGGCAACAAAGTCCAAAGTGTAGGGTTCGAGGCCGCGACGGTATTCGTCAAAGGAGATGTGCCAGTGGCCGCCCGCGGTGCCGCCGGCGTGCTTTTGTTCGACTTCGATGCCGGCCTTGCGACGTTGGCCCACGGCTTCTGCTTCGGACAAAACGATCTTCTTTTGCTTGGCCTGAATGTCTTTTTCCGCTTCAAAGGCAAACTTGTCGGTCGGACGCATGCCGTAGCCGATGTCGACGTTGCCGGTGGCAAAGATGCAGTGTTCGTCGATGAACTTTTGGTTGAAAGCCTTGCGGCGCACGATTTCGCGTGCCAAGAAGTTGGCAATGGCCAAGTCCGTATTGGGCTTAAAGATGATTTCCAAGTCGGCCATGCCCGACGACAGATTCGTGTGCGTCGTCAAGTTCACGATCTTGGTGGCCTTGTGCGTGAGCTTGCGATCGGTCACGCGACTCCAGAGCACCGGATGGGCTTCGGCCATGTTGTTGCCCCAAAGCACCATGGCATTGCATTTTTCGATGTCGCCGTAGACGTTGGAGGGTTCGTCCACACCGAACGTCTGATAGAACCCCACCACGGCGGAGGCCATGCAAAGACGCGCGTTGGGATCGATGTTGTTGGTTCTAAAACCCGCCTTGAGCAATTTGGATGCGCAATAGGCTTCGGGGATCGTGTACTGGCCCGAGCCGATGATGGCAACGCCTTCGGGGCCCTTGGTTTCGTAGACGCGACGGAACTGACGTTCCATTTCGGCGTAGGCCACATCCCAAGACACGGGTGTGAAGGCGCCGTTTTTATCGAACTTGCCGTCCTTCATACGCATCAGGGGTTGTGTCAGACGATCCTTACCGTAAAGGATCTTGGCATTGAAGTAGCCTTTAATGCAGTTTAAGCCGCGATTGACCGGTGCGTCCGGATCGCCCTTGGTGGCAACCACGCGCCCGTCGAGAACGCCGACTTGCAGACCGCAGCCCGTACCGCAGAAGCGGCAGACGCCTTTGTGCCAAACGATGCCGGCATCGCTGTCTTTGGCCGCTTGTGCAGCTGCTTGTGTCACGGGCAAGCCCACGGTCAAAGCCGTGGTGGCGGCAACGCCCGTTTTGATCAATTCACGACGTGAAATAGGAATAACTCTGGGTTGAGTCATGGTTTCTCTCTCCTAAATTTGGGCCGTCTTGCTCTTTTTCGAGCCCCGGGACTTGTCATGCCGGGCGAAGATTTGTTTTTATGGGTTCGAAACGGCGCTTTCTGAGTCAAAAATGGTTATGGGGTGTCATCTTGGCGATGCACGACAAGGCTTACGTCAACGACGCCTTCGAGTTTGCGGATTTGAGCAAAGCGATCGGTTTCGGCTTCAATCGTTTCTTCTTCGAGAACGACAACAAAGCGACCGGTGGCTTTGTCCGTTTGATGAATTTCAACACCGGGCAGTACTTTGAGCTCGTTTTTGATGCTCTCAAAGTTTTCAGGCGCGCAGGTGACGAGGAGGCCGGAATAAAACATTTGACAAATCTCTCCTGGGAGGACCGCGACGGGGATGGGCAGTCTATTCGCTTATCCTACCGAGTGAGTAGGTGTGAAAGTGCGAAATTTAGGGAAAATACTTACACCTATTGATAGTGTTGAAAATGATACTGGAGAAAAAATTCAATGAAATCAACGGTTAATTTGTAAATTGGCCTATAGAACCACTAGGCCATTTGCCAAAATCGTCGCAAAAAGAAAGACAAAACTTTCGGCCAAAATGAAACCCGAAACGAAGTGACTTCGTTTCGGGTTTGGGGGGAGCAGGGGACGGGTGATTGGGCCGTCCCGAGTTCCGAGGTGTTTGAGGAGCTTCGAATTTAACTCCCCCTTTGTCCTAACACCTAAATCATTTTTGTTTTCTTTTTATATTAGATGTAACCGTAAACCATACCCAACAGGTAACCGACGATGACGGCAGTGATAACACCGATCAAGCCCGGCAAGATGAAGGAGTGGTTGATCACGAACTTGCCGATGTGCGTCGTACCGGAGCGGTCGAAGGTCAAAGCGGCCAAGTCAGACGGATACGTCGGCAGGATGTAGTAGCCGTAGGCTGCAGAAGCCATAGCCACGATGATGCCGGGAGGCGTGCCGATAGCCAATGCCACGGGAACCACGGTTGCCACAGCGGCAGCCTGAGAGTTCACGAGCTTGGACACCAACAGAAGAACGATACCGAAGGCCCACGGAGCGGACTTAATCCAGTCGGTCAAAGCAAGCTTCAGGTCGGCCAAGTGGTTCGAGAACATCGTATCCGACATCCAAGCCACGCCGTACACGGAAACGATGGCAACCATACCGGCGTTAAACACGTTGGTCTTGTTGATCTTCTTAGCGTCGCAGAACATGACCATGAGGATACCGGCCAAGAGCATGAACATCTGGATGACCAAGGTCATGGACAAACGCTTCTTGCCGACGAGCGGGCGAAGTTCGGGGAAGGAACCCAAAATAGCCACGACAGCAACGGTCACGAGGAAGATCCACAAGCTACCCCACTGCTTGCCGGAGAACTTAACGCCGACCAAGGTGGTCGTTTCACCGTAAACATAAGCACGCTGTTCCGGATCGGCAATCAAAGCCTGGAACTTTTCGTCCTTATCGAGGTCCTTACCGCGGAACACGGAGAAGGTACCGACCATGAACAAACCGACGATAGCGGCCGGAATCACGATCGCGAACAACTGCGGGAAGCCGAAGGGCTTGCCACCGACCAACTGACCGTCCAAAAGAGCGATCATGGAAACGGCAGCCACAGCAGCCGGCGAGCAGATCACGCCCATCTGAGCAGCGATCGTCGAAGCAGCCATAGGACGTTCCGGACGGATGTTATTTTTAATAGCAACGTCATAGATAATCGGCAACATGGTATAAACCACGTGACCCGTACCGCAAAGAACCGTCAGGAACCAGCAAAGGTAGGGAGCCAAGTAGCAAACTGCGCGCGGATGACGACGCAAAACGCGTTCGGCGATCTGCAGCAAGCAGTCCAAACCGCCGGCAGCCTGCAAAGAAGCACCGGCACACACCACAGCCATAATGGTCAGGATCACGTCCACCGGGGGCTTACCGGGTTTCAAACCGAAGCCGAAGATGAAGATTACCAAACCGATACCACCCATCAAACCGAGCGTCATACCGCCCTTGGGTGCTGCGTAGAACAAGCAGGCCAACAACACTAAAAGTTGTAGCCAAAAATCAATACCAATCATTTCAATCCCCTTGGAATGTTAGGACGGGTGCAATTATGCTGGCTACTACTTGCAAATGGTGTAGAACTTTATGGTTATTTGATCTGTGTCTAAGTGTAAAGAAGATTTACCCGGTAAGAGTAGGTGAAACTACTTAAGTTCATCGAGAATGTCACGGTTTTATAAGTATAAACACCTAAGATAACTGTGATAGTTTTAAAAAGGTCAAATATCCTCAGATAAACGCAAATACCTCATAGTAGGTAAAATTCGTGTGAAATGTGTATCAATTGCGCGTGAATCTCCTCTACAAAATGTAAAAAACTCGCCGAGAAAGATCAAGGCGAGCTTTTTTTACGGAGTACTTGGAAACGACACGACCGTCGTCAAAGGAGTTCAGCGCACGACTTCGTAGGGCCAATCGAGAATGCCGCCGAAGTTGTAGACGTTTTTCCAACCGCTATCGGCCAAAGCGCCTGCTGCCATGCCGCTACGACGACCGCTACGGCAGTAAAGCAGGTAGGTTGCGTTTTTATCGGCCATAATGAAGGGAATCTTTCCCGCTTGAATTTGGTCAAGAGGAATGTTGATGGCGCCCGGGATATGTCCCTGGGCAAATTCATCGGGGGTGCGCACGTCGACAATGCGAAGTTTGGCACCCGAATTCATCATTTCATGCGCTTGCTCGGCGCTGATGTCTTTGTAGTTCATGGCAAATACGTCGGTTGTAGTGACGGGGCTCAGAGCCAAAAAGGCCGACAGAGCCATACTAAATAATAGGGTTTTGGTCTGAATCTTCATAATTCGGCGGTAAAAGTCAAAGTTGTGATCGAACTAACGTCGATTGTAAGACGCAAATTTGCAAGTGCAATAAATTCGGGTTGGACTCGACGAAAGACGGTGTTCGAAGGACTTAAAATTGCGTCAATCAGGCTAAATTTTGAGGAAAATCCATGTCTTTGCGATTGTTGTCGATTGTGATGGCCGCAACAGTATGCACTGTCGCTATTGCGGGTGGTAATACGGAAATCGTCAGTTTTAATCAAGCCAAGCACTTGTTGGAAAAGAAGGTCTATAAAGATCACCGCGTCACTTTTTATTGTCAGGCGCCGTTTGATGATAAGAAAAACATCAATTTGCCAGCGGGTTTTACGACGCCCAAACATAACAAGCGTGCGCATCGTGTAGAGTGGGAGCATGTGGTGCCGGCCGAAAACTTCGGACGCGCTTTCGTCGAGTGGCGCGAGGGCGATGAGAAGTGTGTCGACAATAAGGGGAAGCCTTTCAAGGGTAGAAAGTGCGCTGAGAAAGCCAACGAAACCTTTCGCTTGATGCAGGCCGATATGTATAACCTGTATCCGGCCATCGGTGCCGTGAACGCCCTTCGCTCCAACTACCGCTATAGCCTACTGCCGACAAGCCCTGTGACGTTCGGCACCTGCCCCATGAAAATCGACGGTAACCGCGTGGAGCCGCCCGAATACACGCGTGGTGTCATTGCTCGTACGACACTTTATATGGCCGAAGTCTATCCTCAATACAGACTTTCAAGCGCCGATCGCAAGCTGATGGAGGCTTGGAACAAGATGTATCCGGTGGATAAGTGGGAATGCCTGCGAGCCGAGCGCATTGAGAAGATTCAGAAAAACGAAAACACGTTCGTCAAAGACGCTTGCCGCAACGCAGGCTTGTCGAACTAAAGACTCAAACGGACAATTCCCAAAAATCGACATCCAGAAAACGGTTGAACTTTCGGCCGGCTTCGGTGACGGTGCCGACAAACCGGAAACCCAATTTTTCGTGCAAGGTCTTGCTTGCGATGTTTTCGCTCGTGACAAGCGAGTAGATGCGGTGCGTCCGGGGATCGACTTTGGCCCAATCGATCATGGCTTGGGAAAGTGCAAGTCCGACACCCTGACGACGAAAATCTTGGCTCACATAAACCGACAATTCCACCGAGGTGCTGTAAGCTGCTTTGGGATTAAAGGTTGACAGGCTCGCGTAGCCTGCAACACGTTCCTCGATTTCGGCTACCCACAGCGGATGATTGGCTTTGTTGTGGGCTTCAAACCAAGCTAAACGCGAGTCGGCAGTGACAGGTTCGGTATCAAACGTGGCCGTACCGTGCAACACTTCGTGGTTATAGATGGCAACGAGCTCGGCGAGGTCGTTGAAAGTGGCGGGACGGATAATCATCATCGTACCTTTTGAGACTATTCGGGTAGGGCATCGAAGCCGTGCAACCACAACGACTTCAAAAGAATGAGCGTGGGACCTTTGGGGGTGACATAACCCGTTTCCCACTTGATGACCGAACTCAAAGAGACATCGAGCATATCGGCCAAATCTTCGCGACTGATGTCAAGACGCTCTCTTAAATGACGGATTGCCGGACCGTCAAAGGTTTCAGGCATGTCCCTGCGCCGATTCTCCAGTTTGGCAACGTCGAAAGGATCTTGCGCAGTGCCCAGAGCGGTTGCGTTCGTGTCGTCATTATCGGAAGCCTGCTGTTTGCCTTTTTGCGGGCGCATGGCAAAGTGAAGGCGCTTGCGATTCGGATTGAGAAGTTCGAAAAAGGAGTCGCGGCACTTGTCCAGAAGACAAAGCATGATGCAGGCAGGCCCCGGAATGTTTTCTCCGTCGCGCTCCCAGCGCAAAACCGTTTTGTCCTGAACGCCGAAAAGAGAGGCCATCGTGCTTTGGCTCAACCCCAGTTCTTTGCGCAGTCGACGAACGTCGGCCGGTGTATAGACGGGCAAAGACATCTGGCCGTTGACAAAATCGCGCATGCGCAATTCAAAGCGAGAAAGTTTGCCGAGACTGTATAAGTCTCTTGCGGCTAAGGGCGTGAGGTTTTTAAGCTGAGAACGGCTGAGCATGACAATCGTTTTCCTTTTTTTTCAAAGCCTGGACAATGATGCCACAAAACTGATGAAAAAAGGGAAAAAGAAGTAAATTTTGTCAGTAAAAAAGATCCCCCAAGCCAAAACTTGAGGGATCGGCAAGAACTCGTAAGCGGAACTTACTTCAAATTTTGGTAGACCTTGGGATCGACCGATTCCATCCAGGTGGTGCCGGCACCGTCGGCCATCACCGACAAGTGCTGGAACCAAGAGCCCTGAGCGGCACCGTGCCAATGTTTGGTGTTTTCAGGAATCGTGACGGTCACGCCCGGAACGATTTTCTTGGGTTCTTCGCCCCAAATCTGATAGTAGCCGGCTCCCGAAACACCGACCAACACTTGGCAGGAGCGCTGATGCGTATGCCAGTGGTTGACCACGCCCGGAGCAAACGTGACGTTGGAAACGCCGGGGTTGGTGCCCTTGCCGGTTAACGGTGCCAGGAACGTTTTGCCGGTGAAGTATTTTTCGTAGGCGACGTTATCGACCCCAATCGGGAACACAGTGCCGCCGGTCTTCATCAAAGATTCGGTGATTTCTTTGACCTGCGCTTCGGTGGGTGCATCGGCAGCCATCGCAGCGGAAGACAAACCGACAAGGGAAGCGGCAACCAGGGTAACGAGTTGAGTTTTCATAGCAAACTCCATGAAGAGGATTGTTAGAGAGAATTGCGCAAAATTTGGATGACACCTGCCTTGTCGATCGGACGGAAAGCACCTTCCAAAGACCACCAGCACTGAGCGACGTGATCGGCCATTTCTTCAAAGTGCGAGTCGTCAACGCCCACATCGGAAAGTTTGGACGGAATTCCGATCGAAGCAAAGAACTCGGCCGTCTTGTCAATGGCAGCATTGGCAAGCGTCATCGTGTCAAGGCTTGCATCCATTCCCCACACACGCACGGCATATTGGGCAAACCGCGGTGCCGTTTCGGGCGTCAAGGTATAACGCATCCAGTGCGGCGTAATAATGGCCAAGCCTGCGCCGTGCGTGATGTCGTGGAAGGCCGAGATTTCGTGCTCGATCCCGTGGCAGGGCCATACGCTCGGCGTTCTGCCGATACCTAAGAAACCGCAGCAACC
>JAUNOJ010000006.1:9485-19836 GCA_030531135.1 Sutterellaceae bacterium
ATCAATTCGCTGCGCGCATCCAAGTCGTTGGGATTGGCAATCGCCTTGGGAGCGTTTTTGATTACGGTACGCAGCATTGCTTCGCAGAAGCTGTCGGTGATTTCATTGCCTTCTTTTACAAAGTACTGCTCAAACGTGTGCGACATGATGTCGGCGGCACCGGCTGCGGTGTGCCATGCCGGAACAGAGCACGTAAAGCTCGGATCCATGATGGAAGCGACCGGCCACAACTTGGGGGAGCTGATGGGCAACTTTTCGTTGGTGTCCAAATTGGAAATGACGCCCGAGGGATCAAATTCGCTACCCGTTGCGGCCAAGGTCAAAACGGAAAAGAAGGGAAGGGCACGGGTGATTTTGCTCGAATCCAACACCAAGTCCCAAGGGTCACCCT
The DNA here is from genome assembly GCA_030531135.1 of Sutterellaceae bacterium. Taxonomy (GTDB): domain Bacteria; phylum Pseudomonadota; class Gammaproteobacteria; order Burkholderiales; family Burkholderiaceae_F; genus Duodenibacillus. The sequence continues at coordinate 9,877 of JAUNOJ010000006.1, forward strand.
CGTAAAAGGCACCTGCGGCAATGGCTTTGGTGGCATCGATCACGCTACCGCCGCCCACGGCCACCATAAAGTCGATCCCTTCTTTTTTACAGATTTCCACGCCCTTGCGAATCGAAGTAATGCGCGGGTTGGGCTCGATACCGGAAAGTTCAAAAATTTCGCAATCGGAAAGTTGTTCTTTTACTCCGGCCAAAATACCGTTTTTAACGATACTGCCGCCGCCATAGGTGATGAGCACCTTTTTACCGTAGCCGGCAACCGTTTTTTTCAATTCGTTCAGACGACCCACGCCGAAAATCAGATGGGTGGGTAAATAGAGGTCAAAAGATTGCATTTGAAAAATTCTCCCTGTATGCGTTCAAATTTAGCAGTGAGAAAACTTTACGCGAGACGAAAACGAAAACCGTGCCTAATTTTCTCAAAAACAAATGCGAATTTCTTATGTCTAACTATGCGTAAAAGTTTTGGATAAAATTCGCAATAAACGATAAAAAAATCCGACCTCGGCAGACGGACACGAGGTCGGATTTTTTCTTAGGAAGAAATCAATGTGCGATTACTTGGTCAACGCACGTTTGATGGCGTCAGCGGCAACGCGACCGGAGGTGAGAGCCCAACCGACATTGGCGCCGGCAGGAGAGTCGTCACCCATGACGCCGCCCACGAGTTCGCCGGCTGCATAGAGCCCCGGAATTGTCTGGCCCTTGGCGTTGATGACATTTAACTGATCGTTGGTCTTCAAACCACCCATGGTCGTGGCAAAGCGCGGCTTTTGTTCGACGATGTAGTAGGGGCCCTCCGTTGCGATTTCAGCTTTCATGTACTGAACCGGACGATCGAAGTCGCCGTCCTTACCCGCACGCACAAAGCCGTTGTAGCGAGCCACGGTCTTTGCCAAGTTCTTGGCATCAATACCGGCCTTGGCGGCAACTTCTTCCAAGGTTGCGCCCTTGACGAAAAGCGGGGTCTTTTCGGCAGCCAAGTACTTGTCGGCGTCTTCATGAGACACACCGGTTTCGGGTAAGCGCTTGTAAAAGCCTTCCCAACTCTTTTGATCCATAAAGACGTAGCCCTGGCCGTTGGCGGTTTCGAGCATCGGGTCGAGAATGTGGCGGTTGGAAGCCTTTTCGTTCACAAAACGGTTGCCCTTAACGTCAACGAGAATACCGGCCTGATCAAAGGCGCCGACGTTGGCGTAAATTGTAGACTTGGCAATGCCCGGAGCCACTTCGATACCGTTGGGATAACGCTTGCCGTAAGCCATCAATTGAGTGTCGGCACCTAAGTTCATGGCCAAGCGGTGACCATCGCCGGTGGACGACACCGGACCGTAGTACAGGGTCGAACGAATCGGTTCCTGAAGCATTTGTTTGTTGTTACCAAAGCCGCCCGTGGTCAGCAACGTCGCCTTGGCGCGAATCGTCACTTCGGTGCCGTCGTTGGCCGTGGCCTTGACGCCGATCACACGACCGTTGAGGTCGGTGATGAGGTCGTTGACACGGGTATTAAAGAGCACCTGCGTGCCATTTTTGCTGATGACTTCGCGCAGATGCTGAGCCATCGTCTTGGCGCCGCCTTCAAATTCCACCGCGCGGCGGTGAGAGTATTCGGCCAAGTAGGGTAAATCGTTGGGGATGATTTTGACACCCACGTCGTCATGCAACCAGTCGATGGTCTGGCCCACGTTTTCGGCGTAAAGACGGAGCTTACCCTTGTCGTTGAGGTTGTGGCCGTTGGCCAAGAAGTCTTGCATCATGGACTCGACCGAGTCGTCCGTGACACCGAATGCTTTCTGAAGCTTGGAGCCCTGAGCCACGACCTGACCGCCCGAGATGGCGGCGGCACCACCGATATAGGGCATCTTTTCAACGAGGATGACGTTTAAGCCGTTGTAGCGACCGCGAATGGAGGCAGACATACCTGAGCCGCCGCCACCTACGACTACCATGTCGGTGTAGTAGGTCTTTTTAGCCGAGCTCTTTTTGACTTGAACCGGAACCAATGCGGCAGGATCGCCGCCTGCAGCGCGGATGCAGTTGTTGACAGCCGTAAAGATGGCTTTGGATGTGATAGAGGCGCCGGTTACGCCGTCGAGTTGTGTCGATTGCAATTCGACGATTTTCTTGGGCAACTGTTCGACGGCAACGGAGCCGATGCCTTGCGTTTCGGACTGCTTGGTGACCTTGACGGACTTGATGGCGTTGTCACTAAAGACAACTTCAACAGCCACGGGGCCGTGAATACCCTGTGCTTCAGAGGTCTGCGTCGAGGGCGTGAAGGTTGCGGCTTGGGAAAGACCTGCAACGGACAAAGAAACAAGAGCCGATGCGGCAAGGATGCGTTTCATGGAAAAATCTCCCACAATGAAATCAAAAATCTTGGGCGAATTATTTCGCAAAGTAGGGCTTTTCGATACCGTCTCTGGGATGTACTCTTTATCGAATCCGTCAGGTGAAAGGACTCATCGCAGACCGTATTTGGAGCAAATGTCCTGCACAATGGAGAAGTTTTCAGTAATGTGTCCAAAGCCGCCTAAAGTGAATCGAGGGGGCAAACAACGATTAGAAACGATTTGCGAGGTTCCACCAGTTTGAGCTTTCTGTAAGTCACTTCGGTTATCCGTTCGCCGGTGATTTTGCGAATATCAAAGCATCCTTTGGATCGTCTTCCGAAAATAAAGCCCTCTCGGTTTCCAAGACGTACTTTGTCAAATAGTCGAAAACCAAAAACTTGGTAAGGCGCTTGTTGGCGTTTACGAACACCCCCTTTGCCGATCGTCATCTTGTGCGTCTGGCGATTGTGCTTGCGCACCTGCTTTTGCAAGAGGTAATCGGGCAGTCGCTTTGCATTCAGATTTCCCGTAATGCAGAATGCATCAGCACAGTGCGTCTTCTCAATTCCGTGTTTGATTCGCGTGTATTTGGTAAAAAAGCCGTAAGTGCTTTTTACCGTTTTGTCCAAATGAATTTCTTTCAGGCGATTGAAAAGGGCCCAGCGCATAATGCCCATGCTTGCCTCGGATCGCATAGATCTTCTTCGCTTGAAGTTCAAGTCGATTTGGCCAGCGTGATAAGCCTTGTGGCACGTCCCGCAAAGTGTCACAAGATTATTGGGCGAATCACCTCCGGTTTTGCGGCTTTCAAGATGGTGGACGTTTAAGATTGGATCTTTCGATTTTCCTTTGCAATGCTGGCACTTGTGCCCGTCACGCCAAAGTACGTACTCGCGCACGTTCCAAAAGCCGAGTTGTTCGCCTTGTTGATATTGCAAGCCAGAAATGTCCGGATTTCGGATTGCTTGAATATCAAAGCTCGCCGTTTCTACCATGATCTTTGTGACGGGCAATAAACGACAAACGTTTTCGATCAATCGGATGTGAGAATCGATACGGTGCTCAACCGACGGAGCGAGCCACCCTTTCTTTCTGTTGTGTACTCGATTGTTGAATCTCGGTGCACGATAACGCGTTTTACGTTGGCGTCTGTTATGACGCATTGCCAAACGTGTCGCAAGCAAATCGGGAATGTCGTGACGCAACTCCGTTTCGCTGGCGAAAAGCTCAGCTTTCTCAGTTGTTGCCGATAAGCCGACATGCCTGTACCCGGCATCTTGACCCAAGGTGATGTTCTGTTTGCTTTCTCCCGTTGCGATCGTGAGTTGGATTGTAAAAGGGGTGCGTTGCCTAACCTTTGCTTTCTTTTCCCGCAACAGCACGCGTGCTTTTGCAGGAGAGCAAGGCATCAAAGGTTTGCCGCGCCGGTTAATAACAAATACTCTCAAGTTTTGTCTCCGTGCCCGTAAGGGCAGTTAGCATCCTTCGCCGATGTTGGAAGGGGTTTAAAACAACGGACACCGCACCTTACCCTTGAGTGCTTTTAATCCGCTGCCGCAGAGCGTGGGACTAGGATGTACATCCCACGGTGCCTATCTATTCCCAACCAACGTAGTTCACCTCACGGGTTTCCCTGTTCAGATCACTGGGGCTATTCAATCAAACTCTGTTTGGACAGAACTTCGGCTTGCGCCGAGGGTGGATTGAAATGATTGTGCATCGTCATTAAGGTCCTGATTTCATTGTCACAGTCAGTCGGCAACTTCAACACAAAAGCCGGATAAAGCATGACAGGTGCGCAGAGGGTTCAGTAAAAATTTAAAAGAGCACCCAACCTATCACGTTTTCAAATTGTTGTCGTGCTTTTGCAAAAACTTTGGAACGCAATGTTGAGGGGCGTTCAGGCTTGAAAGAGTTGGTAAGGATCGTCTAATAACTAGATTTGGAAGTTAAGGCGCAGTCGTGAAAAAATATCCTCCAGAAGATAGCGCAATCGTGAAAAAACTCGGGACAACGGTGTTTGAGCGAAAGGTTTACCAAGAAATTCTCAATTGGAAAGACGCGTGGGCACCGCACTATGCACTGTTCTTGCACGGTGCTGATGGTGTGGGCAAGGCGGCGTTGGCCGAAAAGCTCGGGCGAGAGACTTATCGTTCCTATATGGTCATTGATTTTGCGAGGATCGACGCCGAGGTACGAAAGTTGTTTGTCAACGGCTTGCGTGACTTGGACATGCTGTTTGCAACGTTGCAGTTTGTGTACGGTACTGGACTCTATCCGGGCGAGAGATTGATCGTTTTGGATGACGTTCAATATTGTTCGCAGGCAAGGCAAGCATTGAAGACTCTTCTCGAAGACGGGCGTTTCCACTATATCGAAACGGGAATGACAGCCGCGTACGAAAAGCGACAAGACTTCTTGATTCCGTCCAAAGAAATGAAGCTCGACGTTTTGCCCCTGGATTTCGAAGAGTTTCTTTGGACCATGGGTGATACGGCAACGGTGCCTCTTTTAAGAGAGCATTGGGCCAGACAGAAAGCCACAGGGGCAAGCAGTGCATCAGCGCATTTCTCAGGAGTTTCGACGGTACTTGCTCACCGGGGGTATGCCGCAGGCGGTCGACGTGTTTGTAGAAACCCAGCATTTGGGTAAAATCGATGCGATCAAATGAGGAATCCTTGCCGAGTACTTTACCGACGCGGATATGCAACACGCGGAGAATGCCGACTATGTGCGTCAATTCTTTGAAAGGGTTCCGGCAGAACTTGCCAAACGCGACAAGTGCTATGTGCTCACACATAACACCGCGAGCGCACGATTGAGAGACTATAGCGGGGCGCGATCGCTTGGCTTGAGAAGGCAGGAATCATCCATCTGTCACGAGCGGTTGCCGATCTAGGGGTGTCTTTTTAGTTTGCCGTGGGCAGTCCGAGGTTTAAAAGCTACATGACGGACACAGGTCTTTTGGCAACTCTGGCTTATTGTGTCCGTCCGTACTTGGAAAATAAGCTCTACAGAGCCGTGTTCTTGGATCACCTTGCTGTTGATGAGGGGATGCTGGTCGAAAACTTTGTAGTACAAAGCTTGAGAGCTAATGGTCATTGAGCGTTTTTCTATAGGGAGAACTATCCCGAGACAAGAAAGTGTGTGATGGCTATCGACTTTTTGCTTCGACAGGGCGGCAAGGTGATGCCGGTGGCGGTGAAGACCTTGAACAATTCTTGCATCAAGTCTCTCAGCAAATTCCGGGAAAAGTTCGGGGGTTGCGCGGGTGAGATCGTTGTTTTGCACGACGGAGATATCCAAAACAAAGACGGCATTTGATTTTTGTCCTACTATATGTCAATCGTCTTGTAACTTTGTGATGAGGAAGAAAGTTATGCAGCAATTGCATCAGTCGTTAGACAAAGACCATCCGGCATTTCAGCGTGCGATGAAACACTCCAAAACAGGCGCGATCGGCCACATCGGTACGCATTTCGATTGCTATACCTCGGAGCCCGAACAATCCCGCTATGAGGTCGACGCCATCATCGTCAATTGCACGAAGGCGATGCCCGATGTCGGAGCCTGCGAACGGTTGCCTAAGCTCAACGGGCAGGCGCTGGTTCTCTATACGGACAATCTTGAAATGAATGAGTATGCAACCGAGGCGTATTTCCAAAAGGAAACGTTTTTGACGCAAGAGGCATTGCTCGCCATTTTGGCAAAGAGCCCCGCTTTCATCATTCTCGACTCACACGGTATCGGAACTTCGGGCAAAGTGCACACGGCGATGGATGTTTTGTGCGAAGAGCACGGATGCCACGTCATCGAAAACGCGCAATTGGCGTACTTGAAAGGCAAAAACAAAACCCGTATCACGATCATTGTCGATTTAAACAATGGTTCGACGGGCAAGCCTTGTCAGCTGTATTGCGAAGATTGACCGCGCGACACGAGAAAATTGGAGTTTGAAAAAAGCGAGGAGTCTGAACCGGTTCCATAATGCTCATTCCGTAGGAGCCGTTCCGGCGGATAAATGGTGCAAAAAGTCTCTCCGGCGGCTAGCGGATCGAGACTCATGCAACTTTGGTTTGCCATGTGATGCGTATTTTGAATTTCTCGTGTAAAAACAACGTCTTTCAGAGACATCGCCGTTGCATTATTTGTGAAACAAATTTGTTTTAGCTCATATCTGTAGTAAATACACTACGTATTGTTACCCTACAATGATCGCAAGGTACAGGGTGACAGTCTCGCTGGCTGTCCCTGAAACGGGGCCTCGTCATATGCCTGGCCTTTCTCCGTAGATATCGATAGTGATGAGTAGATCGAAGTATCGGACGTCAATCGTTTAAAACCAGTTAGGCGCGTGATTGCAAAACCGCAAATGTCTCAGTTGTTTGGAAAAGCGGTTTTCCGGGCAGATTTTTGGTAACACTGGTCAAGAAATTGATTCGAACGACGCCAATTTGATCGTTCGGCGTTTTGAATCCTTCAGATTTGATGATGCTACGACTCGATTTAACTGGAAAACTTTTAATAAAAGACATGGATAAATGCAGACTCGCCCCCCCCCCATTTCTCAGACTTTCAAGTCTGATTGTGCTCGCGGTCATTGAGGCGGGCGGCGTCGCCGTTGCCGCGCCGATGAGCCCTGAAGCCATTGCCTCGCAGCGCGCTATCGGTCGTGACCCTGTGCAGCAGTTGCAGCAAGACGTCGAGCGCTATCGCCAGCAACACGAGGTGCGTCAGTTACAGGAGCAGCGCCGCGAACTTCAGAATCAAACGCCTAAAGCGCCTCAACCGAGCGATCTTGGAAACTTCAAGTTTCAGTTAAACGCCGTTGACCACAATCCCTCCCTGATTCTCAAAGACGACGAAATTTCTAAAAGCATCGAGCCCTTTATCGGTACAGAAGTGACGATGGAAGATGTGCAAGCCATGCTTGCCGCTATCAATACGCTTTATCGGGAAAAGGGATTTGTTGTCTGTGAAGCGCGTCTGATGCCGCAACGTATTCGTAACGGTCAGCTTTTCGTTACGTTAATCGAAGGTAAGACCGGCAAGGTGACGGTCAAGGGCGCTGAACACACAAGCGAGTCCTACATCAAAAACGCTTTCGATCTCGAATCGGGTAAGGTCGCCAACTATCGAGAACTCTCGGCAGACCTCGTGCGTTTCAATATGACTAACGACGTGGTGCTCTCGGTCGATATTCGTGCGGGTGAAGCCGTTGAGACAACCGACTATGAAATTACGGCGCACGAACCCAACAATTGGACAGCGACCGTTTTTGCCGACACAACAGGGGCGGAGTCTTCGGGGCGCCCGAGAGCGGGCGTGTCCGTCACGAATCGCTCCCTGTTCGGTCGACGTGACGCACTCACGGTTTTGGGCTTGGCAAGTCAAGGCAGCAAAAGCGCGATGGCCTCTTACAGTCTGCCGATCAATAGCCTCGGCACTCGCATTACGGCAAGCGCTTCCTACGGCAAGGTCGAGGTGATTGACGGTGCCTCCACTGCCGGCGACGTGAAGGCCGAATCGCAATACTACTCTTTGCGAATGGATCATCCCGTTTATGCCGATGCCGAAATGAAGTGGACGATTTACGGCGAATTTAATCGCCAGAAGTCGGAAACGGACTTTTTTGCCGTGACGATTAACGAAACGGAAATCGACACCTATAAGAGTGGTGCAGAAGCGATCTTTTTGGGCGACAACTCGGTCTTTTACGTGACGGCGGGCGTGGCGCATGCCATTGCCAAGGAAAAGACCTTTGACGAACGCTGGGTCACTAACTTGGCCATGGGTAACGCCTTCTGGCGTTGGCAGGTGACACCCAAAACCATGTTCTCGGTTTCGGGCGCCTGGCAGTCGGTTTTGGGCGGCGACGCCCTAACAACAACACAATACTTTTATCTCGGACATACGAACGGTGTTCGAGGTTATGACAACGACGTTCTTTCCGCTGAGCAGGGGGCTTATATCAATATCGAAGCGAGCTATGCGCCCGCAGGTCCCCAAACGGCGATTTTTGCATTTTTTGACGCCGGTAAGCTCGGGCGCGAATCCTCTTACGAAAAGCGGGGACTCGCGTCCGTCGGTGCGGGGGTGACCTGGCCGCTTTGGTCGGGTGCGTCCGTGACGGGCTCGGTGGGATTTCCCTTGGTGCGCCACATCGGCGACGAACAACACGTGAATAAAGCGCGGTTTGACCTGGCGGTTTCTGCAGTTTGGTGATCCTAATTTTTAAGGGATCCGGGGTCAATGACGGTGCCCCATAACAGAAACGCATACTGAAAAGGTAGTGATATGAATAAGATTTTCAAAGTGCTGTGGAATAAGGTTCGCGCGACAAGCGTTGTGACAGATGAAGCAAAGACTGCGCACGGTAAAGGCCGTCAGGGCGTGCTCTCGACGACATTGGGTGCTGCCACGGTTACAGGGACAGCATCGCTTTTGTTTGTTCTGTCTCCGATAGCAATGGCAGCAAGTACCATTACGCCGGGGTGGAACAACACTACCGTGTCTAGTAAAGACGGCGTGCATAACATCAAGACCAATGCGATTCAGGGTACTGTCGGCATCAACAAGTTCGATCAATTCGAGATCGTCCAGAAAGAAATCGCCAATCTGCAGTTCGGTTCGGCCAATAAGCTTTTGAATTTTGTCAATCAGCAGATCAAGGTTGACGGGACGGTAAACGCTGTCAAAGATAACAAGATCGGCGGCGACCTCTACTTTATTTCGCCTCAGGGCATGGTGGTGGGCTCCACGGGCGTGATCAATGCGGGAAGTCTGTCAGTCGCTACACCCAAGCAGTCGACCTATGACGAGTGGCTGACACAGGCCGATACTCCGAGTATGTACGCTGACCGACTTGTCGATACGATAGATTCCGGCCATTATGCGATTAACCCGGCTGGCATCATTACCGTTAACGGCAGCATCAATGCGGGCAATCGTATTGCACTGCGCGCAAAAGAAATTACGGTAGGCAGTACGGGTGCTCTCAAGACCGGGGTGGACGATTTTGCCAATCTCGTTAACATTAAAAATGGTACGGCAACGGTGAGTGCCGGGCTTGATCCGAAACTGGAATTCTCAGTTGACTCCAATTCGGGTGACATCATTCTTGCCGCCCGTGCCGAAGTTGAATCGGCGGGTATTATTTCGGAATCAAAGCAGGGCAGTACCGACCAAGAAAACGTTCAAGCAACGATCACGGTTGAAAAGGGTGGCACGGTCACGGCTCAAGGCAATATTAAGGCAACAGCCGAGGCCGGCAACGGCGAATACGATTTGGTCAAAGCAGCTGGTAGCGATAAAGAAGGCGATTATGACTTTAAAGTCAATGAAGCCACGCAGTCCTATAACGTCACGGCCACTGTGACGATCAACGGAACGTTAACGGCCGGCGGCGATATCGACCTGAAAGCGCACGCATTCAATCTTGTTGACAACTCTTTTGGCTTTAATCTGGCAACAATCACCGAACAGGCTGGCGGTGGTTTTGCCAATGCGCTTTCCGGTAGCACCGTAGCCTATGCCGATGCCGACGCCGTCTCTAAAGTGGTGGTGGGAGAATCGGGCGTTGTTCAAGCTCAAAACGGAAGTGTGAACGCCGAGGCGATCACGACAAT
>JAUNOJ010000187.1 GCA_030531135.1 Sutterellaceae bacterium
CTCGGCCGTCGTAAGGGCGATTTGCAGGATATGCAGCCCGACGGCAAGGGTCGCGTGCGTTTGGAATACCGTATTCCGGCGCGCGGTTTGATCGGCTTCCAGAGCCAGTTCATGACCATGTGCCGCGGCACGGGTATCATGAGCCACGTGTTTGACGACTACGGTCCCATCAAGCAGGGCGATGTGGGCGAACGCCGTTCCGGCGCCATCATCAGCCAGGACGACGGCGCAGCCGTGGCCTACGCTTTGTGGAAGATTCAGGAACGCGGTCGTTTGTTCGTGAGCCCGGGCGAACCTTTGTACGAAGGCATGATCATCGGCGAACATTCGCGCGACAACGACATCGTTGTGAACCCCATTCGCTGCAAGCAGCTCACCAACATCCGTGCCTCGGGTACCGACGAAGCCATTCGCTTGGTTCCGCCCGTGCAGTTGACGTTGGAAGGCGCCGTCGAATTCATCAACGACGACGAACTCGTGGAAATCACGCCCAAGAGCATTCGTTTGCGCAAGCGTTGGCTCAAGGAATTCGAACGTCGTCGCGCCGCTCGCGAAGAACGCTCCGACAACGAATAATTCCTTTCGTTAGCCAGTTCGGGCAGTCGCCTCAAAACGGTTGCCCGAAAGCGATTCCCGGCCGAAGTTTTTCAAAGACTTTTGTGCCGGGATTTCTTTATCGACAATTTTGTTTTTTCATTGCCATGGCCAAGAAAGCAAATCAAAACCTGTGTCCCTGCTGCAGCGGTAAATCTTTGGATTTGTGTTGTGCTCGTTTTCTGACCGGAAAACTTTGGCCCGAGACCGCTGAAGAATTGATGCGCTCGCGCTACACGGCCTATGTTTTGGGTAACGACGACTGGTTGCGTCAGACTTGGGCAACGCAGACGTGTCCGTCAGGCTCCTTGGCCGATGCCGACGTCAAGTGGTTGGGGCTCAAAATCGAAGACCGTCAAACCGTTGACGAAACGCATGCGACCGTCACTTTTGTGGCGCGAGGACGCTATCGCAATCAAGGGGCATTTCGCATGCGCGAAAAGAGCAGTTTTGAAAAGCGCGACGGCAAGTGGCTTTACGTCGACGGCGTCGTGGACGAGGAAAAGTAATGCAAGACAAACAAACGAGTCCGTGGCGCTTTTGCGTGGCGCCCATGTTGGATTGGACGGATACGCACTGCCGCGTGTTTCATCGTGCGTTAAGCCGCCATGCGCGTCTTTATACTGAAATGATCACCACGCCCGCATTGGTGCACGGTCGTCGCGACTTTTTGTTGCGCTTTAACGAGTGCGAGCACCCGGTGGCCTGCCAATTGGGCGGTAGCGACCCGGCTGAACTTGCACAGGCTGCCAAGTGGGTGCAAGAACGCGGCTATGACGAGATCAATCTCAATTGCGGCTGCCCCTCCGAGCGTGTCCAAAGAGGAAGTTTCGGCGCGTGCCTGATGCTGGAGCCCAAGCTGGTGGCAGACTGCTTTAAGGCCATGCGCGATGCGGTCGATATCGATGTGACGATCAAACATCGCATCGGCGTGGACAAACAAGACAGCTACGAATTTGCCCGCGACTTTGTGGGAGAGCTTTATGAAGCCGGATGCCGCACCTTTATCGTGCACACGCGCTCGGCTTGGCTCAAGGGCTTAAGCCCCAAAGAAAACCGAGAAGTGCCGCCCTTAAAGCGCGAGTATGCATATCGACTCAAGCAAGAGTTTCCCGATGCGCACATTTGCATGAACGGCGGTATCGACACCGTTGCCATGGCTGAAGAATTGATTGCAGCAGGTGTGGACGGCGTGATGGTGGGCAGAAGCGCCTACCAAAATCCGTGGATGTTGACCGAAGTCGACGAGCGACTTTTTGGCGACGCGCACGAACCCGTGACGCGTGAAAAAGTAATCGATCAAATGACGGCTTACATCAAAAGCGTTTATGAAGAGCACCCGCAAGCCGTGCGCGGTACTGCGCGCCATATGTTGGGCTTACTCAACGGTTTGGCAGGCGCCAAAGCTTGGAGACGAACGCTCTCGGACCCGGCAGCCTATGCGGCATTCGGGCCCGAAGTGTTGTTGGAAGCCTATGCCCGCGCCGGTTGGCGTGACGCGGGGCTCGGTGACGATCGATTCGATGATGACGAATTCTAAGTCGTCACAAACTTAGGCAGCGGGGCCTTTGGCTCTCGGACGATCCGCGTCTGCGATCCATTCGGACCAGCTGCCGACATAAAGTCCGGCCGGGGGCATACCTGCCACGATCATGGCCAACAGGTTGCAGCAGGCCGAAACGCCCGAGCCGCAGGAGTGAATGATTTTGTCGGCGGGCGTTTCTCCAATCAAGGCTTTGAACTCTTGGGCCAAAACGTCGGGTGCCTTCAAGACGCCTTCTTCGGTGAAATTGAGCACACTGTGGCGGTTCAAACTTCCCGGAATGTGACCGGCTTCCGGATCGATGGGCTCGACTTCGCCGCGGAAACGTTCGGCCGAGCGGGCATCGATTAACGTATATTCCTTGGTCTTCAAGTTGGCTTCCACAAAATCGTCGTCAAAGACGCGTGCCAAGGGCGTGGTGGCGCGATAAGTGCCTTGCTCGAACGTCGGCACTTCGTCGGTCGTTTCAAGCCCCGCCTTTTCCCAAGCTTTAAAGCCGCCGTCCAAAACGCGCACGTTGGCAAAACCGACCCAACGCAGGGTAAACCACAGACGGGCGGCAAAACTCATGTCGCCGTCGTCGTAAACAACAATGGCGTTGTCGGGTGACACGCCCAGGCGGCGCATGTTGACGCAAAAGCGCCCGGAATCCGGCAGGGGATGACGGCCGTTGGTGCCCGAGCAACACCCTGTGACGTCGTCGTGCATATCGGCGCGGCGCGCAGAAGGAATGTGGCTTTGGGCATAAACCGCTTTGCCGTAATCGTCGTCGCCCAATTTGGAGCGCACATCCAAAACGATCAGTTTGTCTTGGCCCAAGATGTCGTTCAATTCTTGGACGGAAATCAAAGGAGAATCAGCCATTTTTTTTCGCCTCCCTCAGGCGATTAATTTTTCTGTTGTACTTTTCCGGCGCGTTTCGTCACGACGCTAGCCGTGGCACCGGCAACGATAATGATAGCGATGCCGATGTAAGTTTCAAACGTGGTGACGTCGCCAAAGAAGAATACGCCGAAAATACAGGCAAAGACGATGCCCGAAAAACTCAGAATGGAGCTCAATAACAAATTGCCTGCACTAAAGCTTCGCGTCATCATCAGTTGTGCAACGGTGGCCGAAACGCCCACCACGACAATACAAAGGATCGATTGAACGGTATAGACGTCGGGCTTTTCAAAGAGCAGATGACCGACAAGGCCGAAGACGGCATTGCAAATCGAAAAATAGAAAACCACGCGCCAGTCGGGTTCGTGGAATTGGCTCAGTTGTTTGATCTGGATGTAAGCGATGGCAGAACACAAGCCCGAACCCAAGCCCACCAAGGCCGGCACCAAGTCGCCCGAACGAAATTCCGGTTGCAGCACTTCCACCACGCCGACAAAGCCCACGATACAGGCCAAAACGAGTTTCCACTCGACGGGACGCTTGTAGAGAAAGGCTGCTGCGACCAGAATCGCCGACATAAATAAGGGCGAGGTGTAATTTAAGGTCGTGCCGGTCGACAGTGGCAAAAATGCCAGGCAGTAAAGCCACATGGCCAGCGCCACGGTGCCCGAGACGCTGCGCTTGACGTGACCCCAGGTGTACTTGGTTTTGAGCGATCGACCGGTGGCCATGCACCAGGCACCCAAAATCACGATCCCGAAGAGACCGCGATAAAACACCAACGTAAAGGTGCCGATGTCGGCGGAAGCCAATTTGACGGCTCCGGCCATTAAAGCAAACAAAAACGATGCGGCAAGCATCCACAACGACTGCATGGCAAATCCACAAAAAGTTAACGGTCTCGGGCGTTGTCGGTGTACGATACGTCTCTGACAATTTCGGGAACAAACCCCGAGTATAGGGAGAAAATTGTGAAAATTGCATGTATCGGCGGCGGAAATATGGTTTC
>JAUNOJ010000188.1 GCA_030531135.1 Sutterellaceae bacterium
GTAACAAACTCTAAACTCGTCACGAGCCGTTTAAGCCCCTTCGCGGGGCTTTTTCATTGGCTTTGGGCACAAAAAAAGGGCTTCACCCGCCTCCTCTATGGGAAAGCTCTGGTGAAACCCTCTTCTCAAGCCAAAGATGCGTGCGCATCAATAGCCGAAATTACCAATTAGTTTTGGTGTTGGTCTTTCTTCATTTTATGAAGCATACGAAGCGCCAGTCCGGCAACAATGAATCCCATTGCCGCAGCAATACAGCCGCCTAAAGCATAAGCCTGCCAACCTGTCATTTCGAATCACTCCCTAAAGTCAACACAAGTTTAATGTTCGTGTTGTTCCTTTTGGCTTTTTCGGAACATACGAAATGCCATAACGGCAGCAACAATACCAATGATAACGATAATATTGCCACCAATCGCAAACCACTGCCACCCTGTCATTTCGAGTCTCCTTTACCAGTATCACGCATATACCTTACAAGCACCGTGAATCCAACAGAAACTGCAAAAAACCACACCGCCAACAAAAGCAATGATGGCGGAATCCCTTGGAACATCACAGCCGTAAAAGTTGCCACAGCCATCAGAAGAAGCAATTCTATCGCTCTATCTAAGGTAGCAAAAAGCAACAAGTAAAGTACATTTTCAGTCTTTAATTTCATTGTACCTCCAAAAACAAGGGGCACAATGACCCTATTGGGGCAAGGTGCCCCAAAGGGTTAATATTTCCAACTCAAACAGTCAGATCAACAGATGAAATCTTCCGTGTAGGCGCCGACGCATTCGATGAAGTTGTCGAGAACCTTCACGGCTTGTTTCAACCTTTGATGAGCACGTTGCACTGACTCGTCAGGCAAGTCCTCGGTGAAGCTCAAAAACCATTGGCCTCTTTCCCTTCTCTCTACAATCACATCCCAATAGTCCCATTCCCACCGACCGCAAGACGTAAAGCACGGATGATTCCGCACTGCGGGATCTTCGTAATCAACGTTCACGGGGAAAGAATCGAGCTGATAGGCGCGAATCCAGTAGCAAAGGTCATTGGCCGTTTCATTGAGCATCTTTGTTAAGGCCAGCGCACAAGTGGCGCTCTTTCTGGTTGGTCTAGCCATACCGCATCTCCAAAAGAAATGCGGGGATACGGCCCTTTACGAGAAATGTATCCCCGCAAGGGTTTATCGTTACTGCGCAGAATCCTGCACTGCTTGAGATGTTTTTGCGAATTTCGCCAGCGAATCACGCAATCGACCGAGGTCGTCTGCATAATCGCTCACGTGTCTTGAAACGAAGCTTACGGCTTCGCTGGTCTTAATCGGCAAATCGGCTTTCGTTGCCAACCAAGCCCTCACAGCCTCAAGCGAGTTTTCGATCTCTTTGATAAGGTCGTCAATCGACTTGATTTTGTAGGCCGGGTAGATCAGCTCGGCTTTGATGGCGCCTTTGTACTTGAAGCTAAAGCTTCCCGTATTTCGGAGCCATTCGAAGTTGAAGCTGACGTTACTGGCAATCCAAGTTGCAATCTGTCGAATCTCGCTCAGATCGTCCTTTGTGAAACCGTCAGGAGCGTCTTTTAACTGAAAACTGCCGGACTGAAGCTGAGTCAGATAGATCCAGAGATCTTCCAAACCCGATTGAACCTCTTCGGCTTCCTCAAGAACACCTCGCATACTGTCGGGAGCGCCATTTCTTCCGTGACCCCACTGATCAAGCCACAGATAGGCTTCGTAGCTGGGGTCATAGTTGTCATAGCAATCCTTCACGGCGTCTACGAGTTGATCCAAAGTTTCCACCTTGAAGTCAAAAGAGTTATCCCCTTCGGTAAAAGAGAACGTCAGCTTGAACTGTCCGTCATCATCGTTGTCCGGGCTGACCTCCCATCCGCACGCGTCTGCAACCGTTTCAACGGCCTTGAACGTAGACAGAGGAAAGCCTTCCGGATAACGAATGCTATCCAGAGCTTCATCAACGGCAGCACTGACGGCTGCGACTTTTGCTTCGATTGTGTTACACATTTTTGTATCTCCAAAAAAGAAATTTGGGGATACACGCATCCCTCACGGGAATCGGTATCCCCGAGAGGGTCGGTTAACGACAAAATTCGTAAGTGTGGTTGCAAACGCAGTTAAAGAAGTTGTCCATTAAGCGAACGAGCGAGCCAAGTCTCTCGCAAGCTTTCCGGGCGGCTTCGTCCTTGTCGGAAAGGCCGTCGGCCAGTCGGTACAAGGTCGTGGCCGTCACTCTCTCATCGTTAAAAACCTTCCAAAGCACCATATCCCAGCGAACAACGCTCAGAGACGGATGTTTTTGGACTTTCAACGAATCAAAGGCAACGCCGACAGGGAAATTGCCAAGATCGAGCGCGTCGATCAACGGTTCGATCTGTTCAACTCTCTTGGTCAGTTTGGCGGCCAGCAGGGAAACTGCATTTGTGTTTTGGTTTGTCATGTCATATCTCCAAAAAGAAAAATTGGGGATACGACACCCCTATTGGGGATTGGTATCCCCGTCAGGGTAAAAAGTAGACAAGCAAGTCGAGGGCTTATGGTTCGATCAACTCGATCTAAAAGCCGAAGCTCGACACCAGCGATTTGATTGATGCAATCAATCCCATCGCGATGCAAAGCACGGCAAAGATCAATCGAACGTTGTTCCAAAATCTAAAGAGACCGTTACGGCTCTCGGCTTCGCTGAAAAAGCGTTGCAGATCGCCTTCAAGGTCAATAATTTCCGCTCCTCTATGCTTTTGAATGTCAGTTATCACGTCGTATCTCCAAAGAAAACCGGGGATACGACACCGCTAACAGGGATGCGTATCCCCGTTGCGGGTGAAAATGTTTTGTTAACGCTCAATGTCGCGCAAGCGGTCGGCCAAGCGGGAAAGCTTGGTTTCGAAGTCCGTCATCTCGTCGAGAACGTCGCGCATACTGTAGGGAGCGCCGTCCATTCCGTGACCGTCACAGTCCAGAAGGTTGTACGTTTCCCGATCCAGTTCGAACTCGTTCCAGCGGTCGTTGACTTGTTCCACAAGGTCGTCCACCGAGTCAAACTCAATGGTGAACTCGTGGCCTTCGTAGTAATCGTGATCCGAGTCCGTGAAGGTCATCGTCATCCCGTTTTCGTCTCTGTCGTATTCGATCTCCCAGCCTGTGCGATTGGCTATGGCTTCGATGGTGTTGTAATCGTCCTTGGTAAAGGACGCGACAAACTTTCTTCTCATGGCTATATCTCCAAAGAAAATTTGAGGACACAGCCGCCCCATACGGGGATGTTGTGTCCCCGAAAGGGTGAAATTAAGAAATGGGTTCAAACACCAACATCAACCTATACCAAAGGCAGGTCGAGTTGATCGTTTGCAGACTGAGCCTTGGCAATGGCTTTTGTGACCTCATCTCTAAGACGATCCAACATCCGGGCGTACTCTTCGCATTGGAATAGAACGTCTCGAACGTGGTAAGGCATCCCGTCTTTTCCATGTCCCGAATAATCGAGACTTGAATACACCGAATGATCAATGTCGTAGTTGCGATAAGCCCGTTCCAAGGCAAAGGGCACCCCGCTCGTACCTTCAACGAAGATTTCGGCGATGGACAAACGGGTGCGGCATTGCGGGTTAAAAATCGGGCGAATCGCTTCAAACGTCAAAACCAAACCGACGACAGGATCGGGATCGCGATCTGCCTGAAGATTCCATCCGGCTCGATGAGCGGCGGCTTCAATCAGGTAGTAATCGGCCTTGGTGAAGGTCTTGTTAAAGAGGTTCGAAGGAAAGTCTTTCATGTTACGTCTCCAAAAAAGAAAGGATGGGGACGCAACTCCCGCACGGGGAATGTTGTCCCCGAGTGGGTGAAAAAGTCTTTCTTACCAACAGATTGCCGGGAACTTGCCTTTGGCAGTTTCCAGAGCGTCCTGCGGCGACACAAAGCCGTCGAGCGTTTCGATGACTTGGCCGTCTTTGTCACACACGTGCGCAACAAAGAAACGGCGGTTGACGGTGGCATCGGCCAAGCGATTCAGCTTGTCTTGCAGA
>JAUNOJ010000189.1 GCA_030531135.1 Sutterellaceae bacterium
TAGTCGTAGCCGGCTTGAGCAGACCCCGTCGAATAACTGCGAATCGCGGTCGAGCCCACGGCTTGAAACGGTTCGGGTTTCCAAATCAGACCGTAGGAAGCCAACCACATGCGTGCGGCGTGAGCGTTGGCACACAAAACGTTGACCAAATCGGGATTGTTGAGGTTAAGCCCCGCCGTCAACATGTCTTGACGCATGGCGGCAATGCCTTGCGGCGTTGATTCGCTTGCAACCGACCCGGACGAGAAAATGGAATGTCCGCCCACAAAGGGTAACTTTTCCAAAATGAGAACGCTGTTGGCGCCGTTTTCCAGCGCCGAAAGCGCCGCAGACAGTCCTGCCGCGCCCGAACCCACCACCAGGATCGAAACTTTCTCCACGGGAAGTTCCTGAGCCTGACTCTTGGGTAAAAAGCTTGCCGGAATGGCACTCAGTCCGGCCAATAGTAGCGTTCGTCGATCCATGGGGTCTTTGGGGCGTTATTTTTCTTCGGTGAGGTGATCCACAATGCCCACCTCATAAGCCAACTTGATGAGTTCGGAAGGCGAATGAACGCCAAGCTTAGCAAATGCGTTGGCGCGATGCATCTTTACGGTCGAGACTTCCAAGCCCAACTCTCTGGCAATGACTTTGTTGGCGGCGTTGGCCAGCACCAGTTTCACCACATCGTTTTCGCGCGGCGTCAATTCGTCAAAGCGCGCTTTCTTGGCATCCAAAAGAATTGCCTCGGCGTTGGCGGAAACGGAATTGGAGACGCACTGCGCCACTTTTTGTACGAGCACCATGGGATCGACGGGCTTTTCCAAAAAGTCCACTGCGCCGTGATGCACCGTGTGCACGGCCATCTGAATGGTGCCGTGTGCCGACAAAAACAAAATGGGGACGCTCACCTGAATCTTTTCCAGTTGGGCTTGCACGTCCAAACCCGTCATCCCCGGCATACGCACATCCAAAATGATGCAGCCCGGACGCGTGAAGTCGTCTTCGGCCAAGAATTTGGCGCCGTCGGTGTAGCTCACCGTTTCCCAGCCCATCGACTCCAAGAGCATGGCGGTGGAGGCGGCCAGCGCCTCGTCGTCGTCAACAATTCGAATCAGCGGTTTCATTTCTCATCTCCATTGATTTATGTTCTATTGGTGTGTGGCTGCCTCGTTTTTATTTTTCTCAAGGGCTTCGGCCGGGTCAAACGTGACGGTAAAGCATAAGCCCCTGACCGGTAAGCGTTCCACTTGCAATCTGCCGCCGTTTTCGTCCACCAAGCTTCTGACAATTCCCAAGCCCAAACCCAGGCCGTCTTCTTTGACGCTTTCCGACACCTTGGTAAGCTTTTTAAAGGCCGCGTCATCCAAAAACGGGCCGTTGTCCGTCACCGTGACTTCTACCGCCGCACCGGTGTCGCGCAACACGACCGAAACCTTGCCGTCGTCAAGATCGGCCACAGCTTGTGCGGCGTTTTTCATCAGGTTTAAAAAGAGGAGTTCAAGTTCCAACGGCTCGCCCATCACATAAGCTTGCGGCGCCAACACCAATTCGATCTTGACGGCTTTTTTAAGCGCCACCGACAGGTTTTTCTTGGCGGTTTGAATCACGTCGCGCAAGTTGACTTTCTCGGTCTGTCGCTCTTGCCGTCTGGCATAGCCGCGCACGCGATCGATGATTTGCGCAATGCGACGCGCTTCCTGTTCGGCCCCGGTCATGGCTTTGTCGACCAAGGGGTTCTGCGCGTCGTTTTTCATCGCCGTCAGACGAATCACTGCCAAGTAATTTAAAACGGCACCCACGGGTTGCTTGAGTTCGTGGGCAATCATCGTGCACAACTGACTGATGGCGCCGATGCGCTCCATTTGAGAAATGCGCTCGCGCGACTGTGCGTGGCTTGCTGCCAAGCGGTCGCGCTCTTCCATCGTTTCCATCAATGCTTTGGTGCGTTCAATGACGAGTTTACGTAAGCGCCATTCGTTAAAAGCAACACCTGCAATGATGAAAAGCACGGCCAAAATCCAGGCTTTGTAGCGATTCCAAATACCGGAAATCGACCAGTCTTCCAAATAGCTCCAGGGGCCAAGGTGAAGTGTTTGTTCGAGGTTGCGCAACGAATGAAAGTCGCTTGTGCCGTACCAGCTGTAGTCGGAAGTTGAGCTTCCGGGGCTAAGCAGTGCAATTGTGACGGTACGCACCAGTTCTTCGTCGGTCCAAGGCAGGCTTGCCGCAATCAAATCGGGGTAAAGGTCGGTCGAGTGTGCGCACGTGCTGATGCCGTCGTTTTTGGCATTGATGACTTTGAGTAACCCCGCTTCAATCAAACCTTCATCTTGCGCGCGCTCCAACAAACACGTGGGCACGGCACCGGCGTCGTACGCATCGGATAACACCGAAACAAAGACATTGGGCAAACTGAAATTTAAAAAGTCGACCTGGCTGAAAAAGTTTTGGGAGTCAAGCCCCTTCTTTTCCAATTCCATGCGAATGCCGAGCCACCCGTCAATGGAGGTGGGCAGGGTCGATGCGATGCGCTTGCCTTTCAAGCTTTGCAAATCCGTGATGTCGGCACGATCGACTTTGGCAATGATCGTGGCGCCGGCCGACTGTACGGGATTGACGGCATGAGACGACTTTCGGGTGGCAATGGGGTGCGCACCCATGGCGTCGACAACTCGCAAAAAGTCTGCAGCAGGGCTGATGACGAAGTCGGGTTTTGCTTGTGTGATGGTGTCGACCAAGGAAATGGAAGATAGTCCGATCAACGTTACACGCGTGCCCGGCATCGAGTCTTCGATGGCTCTGGCCACCGGCAGTACCGTGCGAGTGAGGTAACCCGGAGTAGCCGTTTCCACGAAACCTAAGCGAATGGTGTTTTGTGTTGTTTGCGCGCACGCCAATGCCGCCACGGTGCCAAGCACCATAGCTAAGCCGGTATGAAAGACTTTGCGCAAATTCAACATGCCCTTGAAAGCGAATCGGAAATTCAACGGATTTTTTCCTAGGACACACTATACAGACAGAGCGCGTTGATTGGCTACCTGCCGAGGGAGGGATAATCCAACATTGGGCTTAAAATGAGACGACTCAAAAGCATTCATAAAAAGACATGAAAAAACGCATACCTCACTTTATCGGTCGTGAGCCGGAGTTGGAGACTTTGGACCGGGCTTACAAAGCCCCAAGAGCTTCGAAGGCTTTTGTCTACGGAGCTCACGGTGTCGGAAAAACAGCCTTGCTCAAACGCTTTTTCCAAGGATAAGCCGAGCGTGTACTTCGTTGCGAAACCGATGGATGATGCCGAGCTTTTTCGAGAATTCTGTGCCGCAATTTCTGCTGTCGTACCGACAAACGCACAACGGTTTGCCGATTGGGACAAAGTATTTCTCTACCTTGCCGAATTAAAAGAGCGCCTTGTTGTGGTGATCGACGATTTTCAAAACCTTAAGCATGCACGACCGAGCATAGACTCGGAAATTCAATGTCTATGGGATCATCATCTGCAACATTCGAATTTGCTGTTGATTTTGGCCGGTGGCGACACGGGCTTTTTTAAAGAAAAGGTCTTGTCTTATTCTGCTCCCTTGTACGGACGAGCCGGGCTACTGTGGCAGCTTAATCCTTTGCCCTTTGTCGATGCCGTCAAGCTTATGCCGGGCTTCGATCGTCAAGATCAAATCGATCTTTATACCGTTTTGGGCGGTGTGCCGTCTCGTTACGAGCGCGTTCGTAGCGATCGATCGGTGTTGCAAAACATTGTCGACATTGTGTTTGCCAACGATACATTGCGCGACGAAATTCAAAAACTTTCGCCAACGCAAAAAACAATTCTCAGCGCCGTGGTTCGCGGTACACGAACCTTTGAGGAACTTTTGAAGTCATGTCGCACCACTCCTTTCGATTTGCAGACGCATCTGGAAATGTTCAGATTTCAGGGAATGATCAAGCAGGTCATGCCGGCACTGACGCCATTCCTGTCTTTGGGAGTTTCTGGTCAAAAAAATTTTGGGGAAGCCTTGCTACTCCAA
>JAUNOJ010000190.1 GCA_030531135.1 Sutterellaceae bacterium
TTGCCTGCAGTGTCGGATTAAAGAGTTCGCGAGAAGATAAACTCAAAGCCGACAAGGACGTCTCCAGGTTGCCTTTCACGCCCAAGGAAGACAGGCGACCGGCTGCAAACTCGGCACCGAACTCCGGCATGAAGGCAGAGAGTTCCGAGAGCACCTCCGCGTTTTGTGCCGAGTTGCTGTAGTCGGCAAAGTAAGCCACGCGCACGATTTCGTTGCCTCGGACCAGACTCTCTTCCAAGCCCTCGGGAATCACCAACACGCCCACGGCGGCATCGTGCGCGGTAAGTTTGACCGGATCGACCGGATTTCTCACCACGGCTTTGACGTCGATAAAGTTGCTGGCGTTCACCTTTTCGATGATGCGTGCCGATGTGGCCGTTCTGTCCAAATCGATCACTGCAACGGGAGCTTCAAACACCACCGAGTGTCCGAAGACCAATGAAAAGAGAAAAGCCGTCAATGCCGCCACAAACAAGGCTGTCTTATGATACGGCACGAATTTGCCTGAAAACATCGCCCCGAGCTCTTCGATGATCGAGGCGATACAGTCTCGAATCACAGTCACAATTCAATCTCCATGGTCATGCCGGGCAACAGGCCTTCGACACTGTCGGTGTAGATGCGCACCTGAAATTGCGTCAGGTCCGATTGACCCTTTTCACGTAACAGGCGCAAATCGGCAAAAGAAGGTGCTGCGGTCACAAAGCGCACACGACCTTGCACGGACTTACCCAGTGCCGGAACATACGTTTGAACGGTGTCGCCTGCGGCAAGTTTTCCGGCACGCGTTTCGTCCACATACACGTCAAAGTACAGGCGCTTGGTTTGCAGCAGTACAGCTGTTGCGCCGCTTGGCACCAACTCGCCCTTTTCGTACAGGATTTGCAAAATCTTGCCTTCTTCCGGGGCCGTTAACGTCAGGCGCTTTTCGTTCACCAAGAGCTGTTCGAGCGCCGCTTCGTTTTGAGCAATTTGGGCTTTCACCGACTCGATGGTGTTTTCGCGGTTTTTCACCGAGGCGCGCGAATTGGCAATCGTCATCAGTTTCATGCCTTGGGCGCTTCCCGTTTTTTCCAGACGCTTTAAACCTTCTTTGTCGGCACCCACGGTAGCCGCCGCCAACTGCTTGGTGCGTTCGATCACGGTGGAATTGGCGCTCACCCAAGCCTGTTTGGCATTGTCAAAGACGGACTTGGAGACGCTGCCGGTCTTTACCAAAGTTTCGGCACGTTTGTATTCCTTGTCGGCATATTCTTTTTGCGCTTTGGCTGCCTTTAACGATGCAAAGGACTCTTCGATCTGGCGCCAAGCCGTAAGTTCTGCCACGTCCGTTTCGCCCGAGGCGATATCGCGCGCCAAGATTTCGGAAGCCAGCTGGGCTTTGAGTTGATCGATCAGTGCCTTGGTCTGTGTAATGGCAATGCGCGTGTCCGTGTCGTCCAACTGCATCAGGACGTCACCGGGCTTGACCCACTGACTCTCTTCGATGTCGCGTTTGATCAAGCGCCCCGAGA
Source organism: Sutterellaceae bacterium (assembly GCA_030531135.1). GTDB lineage: Bacteria > Pseudomonadota > Gammaproteobacteria > Burkholderiales > Burkholderiaceae_F > Duodenibacillus. The sequence continues at coordinate 1,515 of JAUNOJ010000190.1, forward strand.
CCACTTCAAAAGCGGTATTGACTTCGTCTGCAGTCAAAACGCCTGCTTTCTTGGATTGAGCGACGGTGACGGCGTCTTGACCGCCGCCGAACATAATGAGAAGCCCCGAGGCCGCGAGCAAAACGGCAAAGACCGCAACGGTACGAAGAACTGTGCGAAAAAAGTCGGACGGTTTTTGATTCATTTTACTTAGTCGGCTAACTATTAGCCTTGAAAAAATTGCCCGAAGGCAATGGTTGAAAAAAATATCAGTTTTTCAAGATACGTTGCAAAAGCGAAATCAACGTCTCTCGTTCTGTCGTATTGTACAGATTTCCGAACTTTCTGATCGCTTCGATGTGTTGCGGAAAGACTTCTTCGAGCAACTTTTTGCCTGCCGGCGTCAACGACAGAATACGCCCGCGAGCGTCTCCGGGGTCGACTTCGGACGCAATCAAGGGAGTATCTGCCGCCAGCATGCGGCGCACCAACACGGAAGCCGTTGCCACGGCCACGCCCAAGCGTCCCGCCGCCTCTTGAATCGACAAAGTGCCGGCAGAATTCAGACAAATCAGCAAAGAAAACTTCGCTTCCGACAAACCTTTCTTTTCCAAGTCGGAATAGATCCCATAGCGAATCGCGTCGGCCGCAGTCAAGAGATTCAACACCATCTCGATACCGGCCTTATCGTCATCGCTCAAGTCGGTTTTGCCCGGTGTGCGGATATGCGCGCGCGTAGGCAGGATGCGTTTCTGAAAGTCCATCGATATACGTTAAAAGAATTCGGAAACTTATATTTTGCCCTCTTTTGACAAATTTTGGTACGGTAAGAAAACATTTTTGCCGATCGAATGCTTGTTTTACAGGCATAAGTCGGACACACCGCATACAATGTTACAAATGCATTTTTTCATCGACCGCACTCGATTTTTATGGACCTAACACTTGATTTCAGATCGTTCTTTCGAAGTCGAAATTCGGCTTCGGGACGCGTTGTGTTTGTCGATTGCGAAGTCGATGTCAAAACACACAAACTGGTCGATTTCGGTGCCGTCGATTCGAACAAAGACCAAGTCCACACCTCAATTCCGGATGAAATCAGAGCGTTTTGCACCGGTGCGCGTTTCTTGTGCGGACACAACATCGTCGCACACGACATCAAATACCTCAAACCCCTGTTTGCCGATTTGCGTGCCCCGTTGATCGACACGTTGGCCTTGTCCGTTTTGCTCTTTCCGCAAAAGCGATTTCATGCTCTACTCAAAGACGAAAAACTGCTCACGGCAGAACTTAACAACCCATTGACCGATGCCATCAAGGCACGCGACCTTTTCGAGCAGGAAGTCGCCGCTTTTGCCGAACTGCCTGAAGCGGTCAGATCGATCTTGGCTTCGCTTCTCAAGCACGATGCGCACTTTGCCGGCTTTTTCGAGTTTGTCGATCAGCCAAGCGTGCCGGGCAATTTTGCTTCGCTCATCAAAGTCATCCGGGAGGCTTTTACCGGGCAAATCTGTGCCAACGTCGATCTCTTTGATTTGACGGTCAATCATCCGGTCGAACTCGGTTTTGTTTTGGCCTTTATCGCCGCCAAAAACAAAGCCGAACTGATGCCGGCCTGGACTCTGAGAACGTATCCGGGTACCGAAACGGTTTTAACTGCCTTGCGAGATACGCCTTGCAAAGGGTGTGCCTGGTGCGATACCACCTTTAAAGCGACCTACGGTTTGCAAACGATCTTCGGCTTTGAAGCATTCCGCACCTACGACGGAGAACCCTTGCAGGAGAAGGCGGCACAAGCGGCTTTGGACGGCAAATCGCTTTTGGCGGTGTTTCCCACGGGCGGCGGCAAGTCGATTACCTTTCAAATTCCGGCTCTGATGCAGGCCAAGGCCACAAGAAGTTTGACCGTTGTTTTATCGCCTCTGCAATCACTGATGAAGGATCAGGTCGACCATCTCGTCGAAGCCGGTATCGAAGGCGCTTATACGATCAACGGGATGTTGAGTCCCATTGAACGCGCTCGAGCGTTTGAAGCCATTTACGACGGCTCGGCGACGCTTTTATACATTTCGCCCGAGCAGCTTCGCAGTAAGTCGATTGAAAAAGCACTCGTCAGTCGCCGCATCGCTCGCTTTGTGATTGACGAAGCGCACTGTTTTTCTGCTTGGGGTCACGATTTCCGCGTGGATTACTTGTACATCGGCGACTTCATTGCGCGCTTACAAGAATTGCAAGGTAATGTGCGAAAAATTCCTGTCTCTTGCTTTACGGCCACGGCCAAGCAAAAGGTGGTAAGCGACATCTGCGACTACTTCCGCAAAAAACTCGGGCTCGAACTCGATCTTTTTACCACGCGTGCCGCTCGTCAAAACCTGCACTACAAGGTCATTCATACGGAAGACAATGGGGAGAAATACGCCTATATCCGCTCGCTCATTGCCGCGAAAAAATGTCCCACCATCGTTTACGTTTCGAGCACCAAATTAACTGAAAGTTTGGCCGCCCA
>JAUNOJ010000191.1 GCA_030531135.1 Sutterellaceae bacterium
AGGGCAAGATGGAAACGATGACGCGCGACCAGGCGATTTCGGTGCGATCGATCCTGCCGACTTCGGATCTGTACAAACGAATCCACTTGTGCAACATCTCGTCGGTCATCGATGCCGTCGAAACTTTTTTGATTTGCTCGGGTAACGTGCGTTCGGCCTGTCGGACAACGACCCATCCGTTAATCAACAATGCCCACATCACGCAAGAAAACGCCAAAATGATCCAGACAATGATGCCGCCTTCGCGCATGAAGCCGATGAAAGAATCCACCCCGGTCATACTGCCTCCGCCGTGACCGCCTTCTGTCCGGCAGCCGTCAAAGCGGCCAGTCCTGCGGCCTCTTCTTCGAGCACGTCGGAAATGTCTTTGGCCTTATTCTTCACGGCGCAGTGCAAAAGCAAAATCGGAATGGCCGCGATCAAGCCGAGTTCGGTAGTCACGAGCGCTTCGGCGATACCGCCCGCTAAAAGATCCGGCTGATTGTTGCCGTATCGGCTCATGACGGTAAACGTTTCGATCATGCCCGAAACCGTTCCCAAAAGACCTAAAAGCGTCGGGATACCGGCAAGAACGGCCAGCGTGCCAAGGCCGCGCGTCAAAGCCGGCAATTCTTCGGTGACAGCCGCTTCCAGTGCCGTTTCCTGTGCCTCTTTGCCGGCACCGGCAGCAGCGTTGCCGGCAGCCAGTACTCTGCCGAGGGCATTGTCCTGCGACGGTTGATCAAGATGCTTCTTTTGCTCCGTAATGCGACGCGCCTGAAGAGTCAAACGCGTGTAGCGAAGTAAGCCCAACCCCAAAGCGATCACGGCAACGACGGCAATGAAAACGCCGATAATCCCGGCCGGCTTGATGTGATTCCACACACTGTTGCGATCGGCCGCCTGACTTAAAGCCACACCCATGGTCGGATCGATCACAGATGTTCCCGAGGCTGCCGGATCGGGCTGACGCGCCAATACCTGCCAAGCCTTTTGAGCCGGCAGAAAATTCACCCAACGTCCGTCGGTCAAGGATGCTGTAAAGGGACCGTGGCGCACGACCTCACTTTGAAACTGCGTGCCGTCGACATTGAAAACGTCTCGCGTGACTTTGTCGCTTTGCGCCGTTGCGGCAATTTGGCTTGATGCCGCCAACCACAACCCTTCGAGTCGTTCCAAAGACGCGGTGCGTTTAGAGTCAATGCGATCCAAACCGACATCGGCCAAACCGTGCGGTGCGGCGAGTTCTCTGAGCAAAGTTTCATGTCTGTCAATGCTCTCGAAAACGCCGTCCAAAGTCTTTTTCTCATCGTCATAACGACGACGCTCTTGCGTCAATTCTTCGCCGGCTTTGATGAGTTCCGTTTCCAACCCTTCGGCTCTTTTACGAAGCTCCTCGAGGCGCTGTTGTGCGGCATCCTTAAGTTGATCTTCCCTGACTTGCGCCTTTTTAACCAAGCCCACTTCTGCCGCAGCTTGCTGAACGGACCTTTGCGTCAGACGTTGAACGTCGCTTAAAACCTGATCGAGGGGTGCTGCCGAAACGGAGTGCATCACAAAACAAACGGCGCCGGAGACAAGCGCGCGTACAAAAAACTTATTCATGGCTCACCTCCTGTTTGCGATCCGAAGTCGAAGAATTTTGTGCGACAGACTCCGACGATTTGACCTCAAGGGCCGGAACAAAGATCAGATCGGGCGGCAACTTTCCCGAGGCAATCAAAACCGCTTTGACCAAGGGATCGTTCCACTTGGCTTCCAACGTTTTCCATTCGCCTTCGCTCCATTGGCGGGCAGTCCCGGCATCGGGACTCACGGAATAAAAACCGAGACGCCCGATGCGCAAAAAGTCGCTTAACCGCCCGTTTTCATCTTTAGCCTGATAACCCGCAACGGTATAGCCGTAACTGACCTCCACCTGATAGGCGTCGAGCAACAGATCGATTTTCTGAGCCTCGCTCAATGTGGCGTCGTCCATCGCTTCTTTGAGATGCTCGAGACGTGCCGCGCGTTCTTCTTTCAAGAAAGGAATGTCGGCGGCAACAAATTCGGAGAGTTTTTCCACCATGCTCTGCATCAAAGGAAACAGATTCATGCGAACGCGGCGCAACTCGACTCTATCCTCTTCGATTTGCCGTTTGGCTGTACGAATGCGCTCGAGTTGGTCTTCCAAACGCTTGCAATAGCTTTCCAACAAAAGGCTTTCGCGATCGGCCTGTTGCTTGATTTGACGTGCCTGATCAAGGTCTTCAACCAAACCCTCGATTTTTTCGTGTGCACGAACCGAGGCTTGAGTTCCCTGACGATCTTTGTCGAGAATCGTTCCAAGATCGGCGGCACAAAACGTAGCGGTGCTCCACACCAAAAGGGCACTTGCAATCAAATTTTTAATCTTCATGACGAATTCCTATTGAGGTTGGCCCTGTCGAGGCGAGAGCACGTAAACTGAAGGCGTCGTACTCAAAAAGTTTTTCAGCATCTTGTTGACCGAATCGAGAGAGACGGCTTCAAGCGTCTCTTTTGCTTGAGCCAATGCCCGAATATCGCTGTCTTTGCCCAGACTTTGCGCCAGTGCTTCCGACCAGTACCAACTGTCTGCAGTTTGGCGCTCCAACGTCAGGCGAGCCGACGTTTTGGCTTGTCTGAAAGCGGCAATCGAAAGCCCTTCTCGACCGAGATCGGCAATGGCTTTGCGTGCGGCGGCTTGAACCGTTTGAGCACGCTCCGGAGCCGCCGTGAAATTCAGGCGTCCCAGCCAGTACTGACCGGGTTCGCGCGACAACAGTTGATTCATCGAGACCACATAAACGCCCGAGAGTTCGGTACGCAGTTTTTCTCTGAGCATCAAATTGACTGCCGGCCCGATAATGCTCATATTGGCCGCAGCTTCATGTGTCCATTGCGCCGGAGCCCGATAGTGCATTTGCACCATGGTTTTGGGAGCCGTTGCCCAAGCAAAAGTCTTGGTTTGAACCTTGGAACTTGGACGCACACCGTTGTCGGAGCGCTTCTTTACGGCATTGAGCCAAGGCGCAAACGCTTCGATCAACTCTTGGCAGGAGCGGTTGCCGGCAATACTGACGACAAGGCGTTCGGGATCGCCGACAAGCTTGGCTTCGAGTGCCTTCAAATCTTGTGCCGAACCCATTTTGCGAATCTTTTCCTCGGTCACCAACAGTTCTTCGCCGTGCGTGAAGGCCTCTTTGGAAATGGCATCCATAAAGCGTCTTTCCACCGGAACGTGCTGTAAATCGTTGATGGATTGACTGCGCGATTGCGCCAACGCCGAATCGCAGAAAACGGGTTGATTCAAGCGCTTTTCAAGTAAAGCGCCCAACATCGGCACGGATTCGAAATCGGCTTCGCCTCTGAAACCGTGATGGAGTTGCTCGGCATAACTCACCAAACTGACCTGAGCCGATCTTGCCGCCTTGACGATATCGCCGGAGCGCAAATCGCCGATGCCGCACTTCATGGGCAAAGACAAGGCCGAAGGAACGGCAACGATGCCGTTGTCAACAGATGTGGTGCCGCCTGCGGCACGCATATTCATCGTGATCTTGCCGGTCAAGGTCGGATCGCTATGCACAATGACCTGCATGCCGTTGGCAAGTCGATAACGACGCGTTTGACCCTTGGGCGAAAGTGCCGGCAGTTTTTCTTCGGCAACGATTCCCTTGTCTTTGGGCGCCACAGTACTGATCGTGACTTTTCTTTCTTCAAGCGTAAATGCCGTTTTCTCGGATTTCTGCCCGTCAAGCCAAGCTTTTCTCAACGTTGCTTCGGTTGTCTTTTTGCTTGCTGCGTCGTTGGGACCGACAACGGCAAGTTTGACCACCGAGTCGGTCATCTGAAGCGCTGCGGCACGAATGTGCTGTGGCGTCACGGCGCCGGCAAAAGTTTTAACCATATCGAGTTGCTGCATCTTGTCGGTTTGCGGCAACTGATAGGTTGCGCCTTCGGCGATCTGATCGATGATATTGCGGTTGGCAAAACGCGCGTAGTTCACCGCTT
>JAUNOJ010000192.1 GCA_030531135.1 Sutterellaceae bacterium
GTCGCGAGTTGGGCGTATCGCCTTCAGAGTGGCTCGCCGAGTACCAAGCGAGATTGGAAGACAAACTCGAGAAACTGGACGATTGATAAACAATTTCGTCATTTTATTGATCGTCTGAACTATTCCGCGTCCTAGAATTCGCTTCCGAACATTGGGAGTGAATTTTCTATGACTGTTTCTAATGAACGCGTTAGCCCGTCTCGCGGGCTTTGGTCTTACTGCGTAGTAGCAAGCACGATCGTGTGCACCTTTGCTGCGGCTTCTTTTCCGGTGCCGCTTCTGGCTGTCTGGTCAAAAGACCTCCAACTTACCCCGCTTGAAGTGTCGTTGACCGTAATGAGTTATGTCTTTGGTTGCATCGTCACCTTACTTTTCTTTGCAAGATTAAGTGATGCCCTCGGACGCCGTCGTGCTTTGGTGCCGGCTCAGATTCTGGGCATTGTTTCGTGCTTTATCTTGATGTCGCCCGAGTCGGCAACGGCACTTTTTGTCGGGCGACTTCTTCAAGGTCTTTACAGCGGCATGGTGATCAGCTCTGCCATGCCTTGGGCCATAGACATGGCCCCCAAAAAGCATCGCTGGATGGGGAGCGCCGTTTCCGTTGCCGGTCCCTCTTTGGGGATGGTCTTGGGAACGCTTTCTTGCGGCGTTTTGGCTCAGACCGGCCTTGTAACCGTCTCAGGGCTTTTTGAATTCTTGGCTGCCGTCATGGCTTTGCTTTTACTTGCCTTTTTAACGGCAACGGAACCTGTCATTGCCAAGCGCCCCAATCTCGTCTCGGTACTCAAACCCGTAATGATTGTGCCTGCGGCCTTCCGTCAGCGTTTTCTCACCGCCATGGTCGTTTTTGTCGGCATATGCGCTCTCACCTGCTATTTTCAAGGGTTTTCTGCGTATGTCGCAGGGATTGTTTTTACAGATTCGTCTGTGCCGATTGTGATGGCTGCCGTCATCTACGTTTCTTTGATCGTGCCCAACGCCTTCGGGGGCGTACTCTTTGGCAAGATGGATTCGGACAAGGTGCTCTTGGGGCTCACCGCTGTCTTTTGTTTGGCCGGGATTCTGCTTTTTGCTTCTGTAGCCATGAGCATCTCGATTGCGGCGCTTCTCTTCTTAACCTTGTGCGGGCTTACCGGCGGCGGGCTTTGCTCGGTGACGCTCTACCGATTGATTCATGATGCCAAACCCGAGGAACGCGCTTCGCTCATCTCCTGCCTCTTTCTCATCGGAGATATCGGCACCGGCATTCCGAGCTTTTTGATCGGCAAGTTTGTGCCTGAAACGAGTCTATGGGGATCGACTTATGTGTTTGCGGCTTGGTTCACGAGCGTGCTGGTTTTGACGGTATGGTCGGTGATAAGGTCTCGGACTGTTGAAAACCTCAGACACGCCATAGCGATCTGAGAAAATATACGGGAGTCGGCGTTTTGCCAACTCCCGTTCTTATTTCCTGTCCTGCGATGATTATTGGAACTTCTTCCATTTCACGCGATGGCAAGTGCTGCACAAGTCTTGACTGGCTTTATGCTCTGCGTGGCAAGTCGTATTTTTGCTCTCCTTCCTGCCGCCGGTAATCCACATTCCGAAAACGTCGTCTGCCACACTGCATTGGCTCATCGGAAAACTCCATTCGGAACGCATGCAGGTACTGCCGGGCGCCGACATTGCCGGCCAACATTTGGTCGAACTCGTCATGCTCGAAGCCTTGCGCTATGCGATTGCCACTTCCGGAAACGAGATGACGGGGCTTTTGCGAGCGTTAAGCGACACAAAAATCCGCAAAGTTTTGGATGCGATTCATTCGGATGTAGCCAAACCCTGGACCTTAGAAGAGATGGCCGATATTGCTGCGCTTTCGCGAAGTCGTGGGCGTGCCGCCTGCAACCTACGTCACCATGTGGCGTAAGCAGTTGGCTTGCCGGCAACTTTCCGAAGAAAAGCGTGCCGTCAAGGAAATCGCCTTTGACTTGGGTTTCGGGTCCGTGAGTGCTTTCAGTACCGCATTTCGTCGCGAGTTGGGCGTATCGCCTTCAGAGTGGCTCGCCGAGTACCAAGCGAGATTAGAAGACAAACTCGAAAAACTGGACGATTGATAAATACTTTCGTTATTTTATTGATTGCTTAAACTTTCTCGCGTCCTAGAATTCGCTTCCAAATATTGGGAGCGAATTTTCCATGACTGTTTCTAACGCACGCGTTAACCCGTCTCGCGGGCTTTGGTCTTACTGTGTGGCTGCAAGCACAATCGTGTGCACCTTTGCGGCGGCTTCTTTTCCGGTGCCGCTTCTGTCCGTTTGGTCAAAGGAACTTGCGCTCACGCCGCTTGAAGTGTCGATGACCGTGATGAGCTACGTCGTGGGGTGCCTCGCAACCTTACTTTTCTTCGCTAGGTTAAGCGATGCTTTGGGGCGCCGTCGTGCTTTGGTGCCGGCTCAGATTCTGGGCATTGCTTCGTGCTTTCTTTTGATGGCTCCCGAATCTGCTACGGCAATTTTTGCGGGGCGCCTCCTTCAGGGCCTTTATTGCGGGATTGTGATCAGCTCGGCCATGCCGTGGGCCGTGGACATGGCACCCAAAAGCCATCGTTGGTTGGGCAGCACCGTTTCTGTTGCAGGCCCCTCTTCGGGGATGGTCGTGGGAACGCTTTCTTGCGGCATTTTGGCGCAGACCGGTCTTGTGACTGTGTCAGGCCTATTTGAATTTTTGGCGGGCCTTATGGCTTTGCTTTTGCTTGCCTTTTTAACGGCAACGGAGCCTGTTGTTGTCAAGCGTCCCAAACTTTTCTCGGTACTCAAACCCGTGCTGGTTGTGCCCGCGGCCTTTCGCCGGCGTTTTCTCACCGCCATGATCGTTTTTATCGGGGTGTGGGCGCTCACCTGCTATTTTCAAGGATTTTCCGCGCATATCGCAGGCCTTGTTTTTACAGATTCGTCCGTGCCGATAGTGATGGCTGCCGTCGTCTACATCTCTTTGATCGTGCCCAACGCCATGGGCGGCATTGTCTTTGGCAAAATGAATTCGGACAAGGTGCTATTAGGACTCGTTGCAGTCTTTTGTTTGGCCGGGATCTCGCTTTTTAGTTCGGTCTCTTTGGGGCTTTCTATTGCTGCACTTCTTTGCCTGACTCTGTGCGGGCTTACCGGCGGCGGACTTTGCTCGGTGACACTCCACAGGTTGATTCACGACGCCAAGCCCGAGGAACGCGCGTCGCTTATTTCCTGCCTATTTTTCATCGGCAATACCGGCACCGGCATTCCGAGCTTTTTGATCGGCAAGTTTGTGCCTGAAACGAGCGTATGGGGATCGACTTATGTGTTTATGGCTTGGTTCGCGAGCGCGCTGGTTTTGACGGTGTGGTCGGTCGTGCGCAGCCGATCTCCGGCAGTTGCTGCATAGCCTGCAGCATAGCTTGATTTTTCGTTTTGTCCGCGTAAACTCGAAGTCATGCTTTTTTCATCTTTGCGAACTTCGAAAAAATGACAAGCGCAACACCCGTAACCTCTGCCAAAGTCATGGCAAAAGGCCAAGTAACGATTCCGAAAGAAGTCCTGGACGTTTTAGGCGTCGGCCCCGGTCACCGTGTCGCGTTTATCGTAGATGGCGACACCGTTCGAATTGCGAATGCAGCACTGTACGCCATGCATGTCCTTCAGCAAGAAATGGTAGGAGAAGCCCAACGCGCCGGATTGCAGAGCGAAGAAGACGTCACCGATTTGATTCGAGAACTCCGACAAGACAAAGCTTAATTTCGGCTTTTTCTCGGATGCGACTTCTTAAAACAATCGTGATACAAGGTCGGTTACCCAACCAAAATCACCGCGCTCGCGTTAAACACAAGCCCCGTATCTGATCTGTCGCACCTGCCGACAGATCGAAGCTCCTGCGTCTCCAAAGATAGACTTCTTTTGCAAACTTGCGCATAATCTTTCCGAAAGACATTTGGTCTGTCCTTTTGCAACTCTTTTATTTCGGGAGTTCTATC
>JAUNOJ010000193.1 GCA_030531135.1 Sutterellaceae bacterium
GCGGTTTGCGTCAGCCCGAAAAGGCTCCGATCGTTGAAAAGAAGACCCGCAAGAACTATCCGGAGGGCATTGCCGCTCACGGTGCAGATGCTCTTCGCTTCACGATGGCCGCTTACGCCACCTTGGGTCGCAATGTGAACTTCGACATCAAGCGTTGCGCAGGCTATCGTAACTTCTGCAACAAGCTTTGGAACGCCACCCGCTTTGCCTTGATGAACATCGACGGCAAGGACTGCGGCTTGGGCGAAAACGCCGGCAAGCCCATGAAGTTCTCGATCGTCGACAAGTGGATTTTGGGCGAATTCAACCGCACAGTTGCCACGGTTCGCCAAGGCTTTGCCGAATACCGCTTGGATACGGTTGCCAACGCCATCTACAGCTTCGTTTGGAATGAATTCTGCGACTGGTACTTGGAATTGGCCAAGGTTCAGATCAATAGCGGAGATGAAGAAGCCGCTCGCGCCACGCGCCACACTTTGGCGACCGTCTTGGAAGCCACCTTGCGCTTGGCTCACCCGATCATTCCGTTTGTCACCGAAGAACTCTGGCAGAAGGTGTCCGTTTGCGCCGCTACGCGCAAGGTCGATGAAGAAACGAGCATCATGATTGCGCCGTACCCCGAAGCCGACGAATCGATGATGGACGCGACGGCCGACGCTCAGACCGCTTTGATCAAGCAGATGATCGACGCCGTGCGTAATCTTCGCGGCGAAATGCAGTTGCCGCCCTCGACCCGCGTGCCGCTCGTCATCGAAGGCGACGCCGCAACGGTCGAAACGGTCAAGGCCTACATCGCCTTCTTGGCTCGCTTGTCCGAAGTCTCGCACGTCGAAAGCATCGACGCCGTCAACGAAGGCGCCATCGCACCGGTGGCCATCGTGGGCGACTTTAAGCTGATGCTTAAGATCGAAATCGACGTTGCCGCCGAACGCGAACGCTTAACGAAGGAAGTCAAGCGCTTGGAAGGCGAAATCGCCAAGTGCAACGGCAAGCTCAACAACAAGAGCTTTGTCGAACGCGCCCCTGCCGCCGTGGTGGAACAGGAAAAGGTGCGTTTGGCCGACTTTACCGATACGCTCACCAAGGTGAGCGCTCAGTTGGCTAAGTTGCCCAAGGCTTAATCTGCGGCGATTATTGAACATTCGTTGACGATTCGACCCCAATGCCCGATGCGGCCTTGGGGTCTTTTTTACACTTTTTCACTTCGTCTCGCGTTTCCTACACTTTGAGCGGTGCTATACTCGCCTGACATTAGTTCGGATTCCGAACTATTTATTGACCATATCGAAGAGAAAACATCGTGACACAGCAACCCATCGCGACATTGCTATTTGAAATCGGCCTTCGATTTTTTGCGCTTGCCGCCACATCAAGCGAACAAAAGTCGGAAATTTCCGGCGGTCGCATTTCCTTTTCCAAAGGCCGCATCATGGCCGCCGTGATCGAAGCGTTTGAAACGACCGGGACCGGCTTGAGATTAAAAGATCTGCAGACCGTCACGGGCTTGAGCAAATCGACGCTTTCGGAAACGATTGACGAACTTGTGAAAAACGAACTTTTAATCCGTCAACCGAGCCGAACCGATCGCCGAGCAATCGAAATCCTGCCGACGAAAAAGGGAATTCGCTCCATGAAAGTGACCTCTCAAAAGCTCGACGACCTTTGGGAGAACATCACCGCCGATATCCCCGAGAACGATCGAGCCGTCTTTCACAATGTTTTGATGCAAGTTTCTCAGACATTGAAATGTCAATAATCCATTCCCGCTTTTGTAAGAGTTTTGAAATGCCCTCCGACTTCAACCTTCACCGCAGTTTCCTGTCACAACTTCTGGCAGGCGTATTCATTGCAACGATTGCGACGGCACCGGCCTATGCGCAAGTGTCCGCACCGGCGCAAGCCGCACCTCTTGTGGGTGTTGCCGTCGTCTCCGGTACTTCTCAAATGCCGACAAAGCGCTATCCCGGCAAAATCGTTGCGATTCACGCCCTGGACATCACGTCTCGCATTTCGGGCGAAATCGTTGCACGCGAATTTACCGAAGGCAGCCTCGTTAAAGCCGGCGACGTTCTCTATCGCCTCGATCCGGTGCGCTACCAAGCAGCTTTAAATAGTGCCAAGGCAGCGTTGATCGAAGCCGAAGCGACGCAAAAATGGGCGCAAACCACCCTCACCCGCAGCCAAGCGCTGGTCAAAAACAAAGCCGTGAGCCAAGAAGTGCTCGATGAAGCCATACGTCAAAGTCAAACGGCCAAAGCCTCGGTCTTGAAAGCCCAAGCCGATGTGACGCTTGCGCAAGACGACTTGAATCACACAACGATCATGGCGCCGGTTGCAGGCAAAGTGGGCGTATCGGCCTACTCGGTCGGCAGCTGGATAGCCGCTTCGGGAGAAAAGCTCACCACGCTCGTTTCCACCGATCCGATTCGCGTGCGTTTCGCGATGAGCATGAAGGACATCGTTTCGACCTTCGGCTCGGTCGACAAGCTTCTGAGCGATGCCGTCGTCACGGTTGAAAAAGCCGACGGCTCGCTCACCAAGCAAGCGGGCAAGCTCGCCTTTGCCGACAATACGGCAGGCAACAATACCGACACCTTGGATCTGTATGCCGAACTTCCCAATCCCGACGGAGAGTTTGTCATTCAAAGCACGGTTACCGTGCATTTGCAAGCGCAATCGGCTCAAAAAGCGCTCTCGATTTCGCCGGCAGCGGTCTTGTACGACGACCAAGGCCCCTGGGTTTGGGTTTTGGATCAAAACAACAAGGCGTCCAAGCGCCGTGTTGAGCTTGGCGCCGCCTCGGCCGAGGCCCAGATTGTGACCTCGGGCCTCACGCAAGGCGAAACGGTGGTTGCCGACGGCACGCACAAGGTAAGCGACGGTTTGACGGTACGTACCGTCCAAATCGAAAAATAAAGGTCGAGGAAAATCATGTTTTCGAAATTCTTTATTTTCCGCCCGCGCTTTGCCGCCGTTGTCAACATCATCATTACGTTGGCAGGTGTTATTGGGCTCATGAACCTTCCCGTGGAAGAGTATCCCAATATTGCGCCGCCCTCGCTATATGTCTCTGCCACCTATTCGGGTGCGAGCGCCGACGTGGTGCAGCAAACGGTCGGCATGCCATTGGAAGACGAAATCAACGGCGTGGAAAACCTCCTGTACTTTTCTTCAACGGCGAGCAACGACGGCAGCTACTCGTGTTCGGTCACATTTAAAACGGGGACTGACACCGATATCGCCTTGGTGAACCTGCAAAATGCCGTTAAGCGCGCCGAAGCACAGTTGCCGTCTGAAGTCACTCGCACCGGGATTCGTGTGGAAAAGCGCGGCGACGATAACCTGGGCATGATCGCCTTTACGACCGACGGCTCAAAGATGAACACGTCGGAGTTGGTCAACTACGTCAACAACAACCTTAAAGACGCCTTGGCGCGTGTCGACGGCGTGAGCTCCGTCGAGTTAATGTCCAATCAGGCTTGGGCCATGCGCATTTGGCTTGATCCCGTGCGTTTGGCCGGGCTCGGTCTTTCTGCCGAAGACGTGCGCAGTGCCGTTGAGAGTCAAAACCTTTCAGGCGCAGCGGGCTCGGTCGGTAACGAAGGCGCCAACAATTACGTTTACTACAAACTCAATGTTTCGGGGCGCCTCAAAACCGCCGAAGAATTCCAAAACATCATTGTGAGAAGCGATCCGGCCACAGGGCGCCAGGTGCTTCTAAAAGACGTTGCGACGGTTGAACTCGGTGCCGAATCCTACGCAGGCAAGGTGCTGCATAACGGCCAAGAAGCCGTGGGCGTTGGCTTATATCGCGCCCCCGAAGCCAATGCCGTTGCCACGATGAATCGCGTCAAGGCCGAACTTGAAAATAGAAAATCGACGTTGCCCGAAGGCGTGAGCTACGTCTTTGGGTACGACCCGACGGAATTTATTTTGGTCTCCA
>JAUNOJ010000194.1 GCA_030531135.1 Sutterellaceae bacterium
GTCCCGTATCGGCCACCGTCACGGTGTTTGGTGCGACCGATACGGTGACGCTACCGCTGTCGGTGTAGCGTACGGCATTTTGAACCAAGTTGTCTACCAAACAATAAAACAGGATGGCGTTGACGGCTTTGGGAGCTTGGGTAAAGTCTTTGAGCGTCAATTCAAGTCCCTTGGCTTTTGCTTCCGTCTGTCGCACCGTGACGATATTGTCAAGCGTCTCGATCAGGTCGCCTTCGGGCATTTCCGAATGAATTTTGCCGCGGGCCAATTCCAAAAACACTTGAACGAGACGCGTCATGCGCTCGGAAGCTTCGCGGATGCGCTCAAGCGGTTGAGCTTGGGCCAGTTGCGGATATTGCGCCGAAAGCACTTCCAAGCTTGAAGAAATGACCATCAACGGCGTTCTGAGTTCGTGGCCCACATCGGCCGTAAATGCTTTTTCTCTGGCAAGCGCCTGATGCAGTTCACGGAAGGTGTCTTCCAATGTTCGGGCAAGCTCGGCAATCTCGTCTTCTCCCGTGATCGGATGCTCGAAGGACTGAGCTTTAGTCTCGGACATGCGCCGAACGTCTTTGGCCAGAGTTTTGACGGGAGTGACGATACTTCGTGCCAGCCAGTAGCCTAAGACAGCGGCAATGCCGATTGCCAGAAACAAGCCGGCAACGGCTTGCGTATATAGTTCGATTTCCAGAGTTTCGAAGCCGAACTGATCCTGCTCGATCAGCCATCGACCGGAGTCGGTTGTCAGTTTGAAAACGAAGCGGTCGTGATCGCCCACGACTTCGGAAAATCCGTCGGGAAGTGTTGCATATTTTTCAGGGATAGGGGCAAAGTCTCGGGCGTGTGCGGCACTGTCGGTATAGATGACGCTTGCCGACGGATTGTTGGATCGATGCCCTTCGATACGGGCTTTGAGTTCGGTTTCGAGTCTGCCGCCGATCAGCGTCGTTTCGGCGAGCATGACGCTGGTATACACGGCAAAACAATAGGCAAGCCCCACAATGGCCGTCATGACGGTCATGGCGGCCATGATGCGACCGGTGAGCGTTTGTGTCGCGGACTTCAGTATCAAGGTTTGTTCTCCCGCAGTGTCCAACCGATCCCGGAGATGGTATGCAACAGCGGATGATCAAACGGCTTGTCGATGGCGTTGCGCAACAGGTAAAGATGGCTTCGCAACGTTTCGTTTGTCGGCGGTGTTGTCCACACTGCCTCGATCAATTCCTGTCGTGTCACCACGCCCGGACTCTTTTTCATCAGGATGACCAAAATTTTGGCCAATGTCGCATTGAGTTTAAGCGCAATTCCTGCGCGTGAAAACTCCCACGTGTGTAAATTTGCCGAAAGATCGCCGACTTGCAGGATCTGTTGCACCGTTTTCTGATCGAGATGACGCAGTTGGACGCGGATTCTGGCCAACAGTTCCGTTAAAGAAAAGGGTTTGATCAGATAGTCGTCGGCGCCGCTTTCAAGCCCTCTGACCTTGTCTTCGACCGTATCTCGGGCCGTGAGCATAATCACAGGTTTCGTCCAACCGATGTTTCTCAGTCTTTGGCAAAGATTGATGCCGTCCAAGCCCGGCAGACCGATGTCCAAAACGATGAGAGAAATACTGTCGTCGGCCGCGGCCTTTGCAAAGGCGCTAAAGCCGTCATGGCAGATTTCCGCCGTCAGTCCGGGATCGGAAAAGTTGAGGAATTCGGCAATATTTTGGCTGATGTGAACATCGTCTTCGACAATCAAGATTTTTCGCATACGGCTTCCTTTATGAAGTATGGAAATTTTCTCATGCCGCGATAAAGTGCAACAGAGTCGGAAGCGTTGTTTAACGATTTTTCACGCGCTTTTCACGTGTTTGTGATCGGGGATTGATGCGGTGTGGTCGAAACTTTTCGACCATGAAATACGCACTCTCTTTTATTCGTACGCGCAACTCGCATCAGCTTTGGATGTGGCTTGCCGCAGCCTTTTTGGCAATCCTTACGCTTTATCCGCCGCATGCGCTCGATTTGGCCTTGGCACGCATCGTCTATGCCGCCCATGACCACGCTTGGTCACAAGGGTGGTTTTGGGCGCAACCGGCCTATCGTTGGGCCAAGGTCTTGACGACGATCATCGGCGTCGGGCTCTTGGCCGTCGTCATTTACGATTGGAAAAAAGGTCGTATCGAACGTGCCAAGGTCTTGGGGGCGGCATTCGTTTCCATGATCGTCGGGCTTTTGCTCGTGACCGGGCTCAAAGATGTGACGGGGGTGGCCTGTCCTTGGAGTCTGGAAGAGTTTTCATCGTCGCACGCGCTTTTGACCGATCCCTTTGCCTGGCTCTTTTCCGCGGGCGGCGTCTCTCAAGGACGTTGCTGGCCGTCGGGGCATGCCGGAACGGGTTTTGCGCTCGTTGGGCTTTATTTTGCAGCCAAGCGTCTGTATCCGAAGTATGCGACCGTCACGCTCGTTTTTGTGTTGGCTTTCGGAACATTGTGTTCCGTGGCGCGCATGATGCAAGGCGCACACTTTCTTTCGCATTGTCTGGCAACGCTTGCCACGGACTGGTTGGTGGCCTCTATCGTGTTTGCCTGTCTGCCAGAGAGCGACAAGAAGATCGATCAGATCACGCCGATGCGCGCCGCCTCGATTGCAGCAGCCGTTTTGACGGTCTCTGCACAGCCGTTTTTCACACACTTCTTGGAAATGGGGACGCTGTCGGCTTTTTGGGCGACGATGGGCATGTTCTTGCTTTTGTGGGTGCTTTATTGGGCGTTGCTTTATCCGATCGTTCGCTTGATGCCGGTACGCGGCTGGCGCATCGTTCTTATGATTCTGGGAACGATTGCGGGCGTTGCCATTGCCTTTAACGTGTTGTACGGCACGGTGATGACGGCAGACATGATTCGCAACGCCTTGGTCACGGACATGCGCGAAGCCAAAGAGTTGCTCGGTTTTCGTTTGGTTTGGACGAGCGTACTTTTTGCTGCGCCCATTTGGATTGCGGCCTTAAAGACGCCCGCAGTGAAGACAACGCCCTTTTCCTTCCAATGCGTGTTGAAAACGACGGCGACAGCCGCTTTGCTCTTGGCGACTTCGTTGGCTTTGATTGCAAGTCAGATGAGTACGACGGCCACGTTTATTCGTCAGGATAAGCAAGCGCGTTACTTTATCGTGCCGGTCTCTGTCATTTACAGCTTTGTTCGAACGATGATCAAAGACTCGAGCCCGGATCGTACCGAACGCACGGTCATCGATCCGACTCCGACGGTAAAAGACGGCTCGACGCGTCCTCTTTTGGTGGTGACGGTCGTGGGGGAAACCGCGCGTATTGCCAACTGGGGATTGGCGGGCTACGAGCGCATGACTACGCCCGAACTTGCCAAAAGAGACGTGATTGCCTTTAACGACGTGACGGCCTGCGGTACGTCGACCGACGTGAGCTTGCCGTGCATGTTTAGCCGCATCGGCCGAAGCGATTACGATCGCAAAAAGATTTTGAGCCAAGAAAGCGTGCTTTCTGTGATCGATCGCGCCGGCGTTGCCGTGCGTTGGGCGGACAATCAAAGCGGTTGCAAAGGCGTGTGCACGCAACCGATGCTTGAGCCCGTCACCGGCGACAGTCGGTTGTGCCCCAACGGCAACTGCTACGACGAGGCTTTGGTGGCCAATGTCGATCGTGCGATTGCTAAAGCCAAAGACAAAAACCGTCAGCTGTTGGTGTTGCACATGATCGGCAGTCACGGACCTGCCTATTACAAGCGCGTACCGCCCGAGATGCGAGCCTTTGGCGAAGGATGCCAAACCGAAGATATGGGGTCGTGCTCGCCGCAAGCCGTGCGCGATGCTTACGACAACACGATTGGCTATACCGATCGCGTATTAAGTCGCATTATCGACGATCTGAAGGCGGCCAAAGACCTCGACACGGTACTGCTTTATGTGTCGG
>JAUNOJ010000195.1 GCA_030531135.1 Sutterellaceae bacterium
CCGACGACTTCAAACGCAAAGAAGCTTGGGTGGAAGTCACGGGCGATGTCGACACCGGAATCACGGAGATTCAAAATGTCGGAGCAACGGAGTTAAAGGCTTTGCCTGCCGGCAGCCTTTATCCCGATTGGGCACGCTCAAGCTTTACGTCCATTGCCAAAGGCTTGGGGTCGGGTGCTCATGGCATCGTCGACTACGAAGGCCAAGAGCGCGTGATCGAAACCGACGAAGACGCGGCCGGCGACTTGGTCTTTACGCCTGTTGTGCAGGAGACTGCAGAAACGGGAAGCGGCAATGACGTACTGCGTTTCTTTAGAGGGGCCGACGTGGGCGACTGGCTCCATAAGCTCTTTGAAGCGCGCTTTAATGCTAAGAGTGAAGAGGAAATCGACGATGTCGTCAACGGCATTCCCGGACGCTTGAAACGCGCATTGTTCATGCAGGGAAAAACCGAAGAGGAATTTGTAGCAGTTGAAGAACTTGTCGCCAACATGCTCGATAGTGTGGTTAACAGCGACGTTTTGCCGGCAACTGACGACTTCTCGGCATTTCAATTCAATGCTTTGGCAAGTGAAAGCCGCACCAATGAAATGCCGTTTTTGTTGTCGGTGAAAAACCGTCGTCTAACGACGCCCGTGTTGTTGGAAACCTTGAAAAAGGTCGGTTTGGAGTTGGAAGGCGATGCTGTGACGCGTTTGACCGGCTACTTGACGGGCGCCATCGACATGGTGATGTTTGCGCAAGGCAAATACTGGGTCGTGGACTGGAAGAGCAACTTTATCGGTGACGGAACAGCGCAAAGCTACAGCCAAGAAGAGATGGAAAAAGAAATCGATCGCAAGCACTATCGCTTGCAGTACGTGATCTATCTCTTGGCGTTAAAGCGACATTTGATCTCGGTCGCGGGTGTTCCCAAAGAAGAAGTGTGGGATCACATTGCGGGAGCCATGTACGTCTTTTTGCGCGGCGTAGATGCCGATCAAACAATTAACGAAAACGGAAAACGCAACGGCATCTTTATCGACTGCCCGAGAGAAGCGGTCGACGCATTGGACAAGCTCTTGGAGGGAAACTAAATGACACAAAACCAACCTCAGGCAAAGGACTTGAGTCTTGAAGAGCAAAAGGCGGTGCGCTCGGCCAATGCCCAAGCACGGCTTTTGGTGTCCGCACTCAAAAGAAGCGGCAAGGCACTCGGAATGGAAGATCAAGCGCTTTTAGCCCCCGTATTTGCCGCTTTGGACGATGCGGCAGTTGCAGGCAGCGTCTGCGTCATTGACGAGCGTTTTGAGAAAGTCTCCAGCCTTTTTGGCGAGACGAGAACCTTGGGTGAAGTGCTCGACCGATTGCTTGCCAAAGAGCTGATCGTTAAAAGTGACTTGCCGGAAAAAACACCGGTGAGCCCCCTGATTGCAGATTTCGGGGAAGCTTTGCGTCTTTATGACGAGCGCAACTTCTATGACGAATTGCATTTGGCGCAAAAGATTGCGCGTTTGATCGAGGGCTCTGTCGAGGTGCCGGCTGTTGCCGATCCCAAGCAGGAAAACGATCGAGCGGTACAAGTGGCGCTTGCCAATCGTCTGACGGTAGTGAGCGGGGGCCCCGGCACCGGTAAGACTACGGCCGTGATGAAGATTCTCAAAGCCCTAATGGAAAAAGAACCTGAAAAAGATCTTCGCATCACGTTGGCCGCCCCCACGGGCAAAGCGGCCGGGCGTATGCAGCAAGCCGTGGTTGCACAAGCACAAAAGCTTGAAAACGAGACGATGAAAGCCAAGCTTTCCGAACTCAAAGCGCAAACGATTCATCGTTTGTTGTTAACTCCTATGCCCGACGGCAATCGCCCGTCGGCTTCGGCACCTTTGGATTGCGATGTGCTTGTGCTCGATGAGTCGTCCATGATTGAAATCGGACTTGCCGTTCGTCTGTTTGATGCGGTGGATGAAAACCGCACCAAGGTGATTTTGCTCGGCGACCGCTTTCAGTTGGCAGCCGTGGGGCCGGGGGCGGTGTTTGCCGATTTGTCGGATACGAGCGGGGTGCTTGCCAAGAACATTTCGCATCTGAAGTTCTCGCATCGCTTTGCTTCGGACAAAGCCGTGGGGTTGTTGAGCGATGCGATCAATCGAGGAGACGTCAAAGCCGTGATGGCGCAACTTGGCGGCGCCGGAGATAGCTTTGAAGTGACAGATGACAATATGATCGTTTGGCATCGCTCTCAAGCCTATATGAAGCAGGGTTTGAGCAAGAACTTGCGCACGTGGCTTGATGCGGAAATTGCAGAAATCAAAGCATTGCTCAAGAGCGTCAAGACCGAATTTGAAAGTGCGGATGAGCGCAGGAATGTGGCAAAGAAGGTGTCCGACCTCATGCAACGTTACGGCGTTTTGTGTGCGCAGAGAAACGGCGACATGAGCGTGAATGCGGTAAACAACTACGTTGATGCCAAGCTTTCCGAAATCGGGTTTGAAGGGCAGACGTGGCGACAGATCATCGTGCGCAAAAATGACGATCTTTTGGGCGTTCATAACGGTGACGTGGGTGTTGTGGTGCCGGGTATCGCCGGAGCTACCGACGACGTTTATTTCCCCGGTGAAGACGGTGTGGGGTGCGAAATTAAGCTTGGGCTTTTGCCGGAGTTTCAATTAGCCTTTGCGATCACGATTCACCAGTCGCAGGGCTCCGAATACGAGCGCGTAGCCGTAGTGATGCCGACCGATGCGGATTCGGGGCTTGCGACGCGAGAGTTGCTCTATACGGCGGTAACGCGTGTGAAGGATAAGAGAGCGCAAAACGGCACCATTGAGCGCTATGGAACGCTTGATATTTTTGCAGCGGAAAAGGTGTTGAAGGACTCGGTGGAGAAGGCGGTCAAGCGCGAAGGGGCGCTGCCGGAGAGACTGGAGCTGTTAGTTGATTCAAATAGTCATTGACTTGTCAAGAGGGGAAACCCTCCCTCTCTGAGCCTCTCCCACTTGTGGATTTGCAATTTGTTATAGAGTCAATTTGTTTTTAACCAATACCCCATTTTTTGGAGTTTTCAAATGAAAAAATATGAAATTTCTGATATCCACTATATCCCGTCCCGTGGCAATAATGCTGGCAAGGTGATGGTGCCGCATCAGACCAAGAGTGGTGAATACGTCGTTTCGATGACTCGCTTTCAAAAGGACTACGTCTACGTCAGCACGCTCGAAGAAATTCTCGAAAATGTAAAAAAGGGCTTCGGTATCCGTATGTCTGTCAACGGTGGTCCCGCTTCTCTCATTTCGGCTCAGCGAGTGATTCAGCAAAATCCGGCATTGTTTGCTGAAAATGGCGTCAAGCACGTGACTTCGGGCGAACGCGGCGGAGCAAGTGTGGACGACATCGCAGGCATTCGCTATGTGCCAAGCCGCGGTAAAGCCGAGGGTGTGATTTTCCAACCGCAACTGACTAAGAGCGGGGAGTATGTTGTTTCAAAAACTCGCTTTAAGGAAGACTACATCTATGTAACTTCGTATGACGAAATCATCGATTACGTCAAGAAGGGCTACGGCATTCGCATGGGCGCGGAAGGTTTTCCGGCTTCTTTGGTGGCGTCAGCCACCGTGATGGAACAGAATCCGGAGAAATTCAAGTAACGTCTCGCAGGGGTTGGGTCAATCCTTTCAAGCATCGTTTCGGCAAGGCTTTTGGACTGTGGCTAGAAGTTCTTGCCGAGACGTATTTATTGGATGTGCCGCCAAAATACCCATGTAAGTACTTGGTGATCATCGACGACTTTGCACTTATCCCGGCCAGGGATGAAGTTATCAAGCTGGTGCATCGCCTAATCAAAGATCGCTACACAAGCGCGTGAACTTGGGCTTCAGATACGCCTTCTAACCTGAGCGCACCTTAAAGTCGACTCAAACTGCCGCACGGATAT
>JAUNOJ010000196.1 GCA_030531135.1 Sutterellaceae bacterium
ACCACCAAGTCGTTGGTGAGCTGTTCGATACGACCGATCAACTGAGCGTTTTGTTCCCTTAACTGATCGATCTGTCCTTGCAAAAGCATCTGGCCGTTTTGCACGACTTCCATACGTTCGCGCAAATCCAGAATGGCTTTGCGCGCTTCATCGTCGCCAAACAGTGCCCAAGCCGGGTGCGAGATACCCAGCAAAACGGTCCCGGCAGCGAGCACCGAGAAAAGTTGCGTCTTTTTCATGAAATTTTTTCTGTCGATTAGCGGTAGATCACGTCGGCACGACGGTTCTGTGCCCAAGCTTCTTCGTTTTCGCCTTCGGCCACCGGCTTTTCGCTACCGTAACTGACCGCTTCGATGCGAGAGGCGGGCACGCCGAAAAGCTGCAGACGTTGCTTGACGGCTTCACTGCGCTTTTGACCCAAGGCCAAATTGTATTCGCGGCTACCGCGATTGTCGGTATTGCCCTGAATTTGAGCTTGCGCGGCGGGCGTGGCCACCATGTGGCGGGCATGACGTTCGATCACGGGCAAGAATTCGGGCTTGACCGTATAGGAGTCGAAGTCGAAATAAACCGAATTCTGACGCAGCGATGCGCTTGCCGCGTCTTCCTGAGCATTTTTTTGGCTATCGGCCAAAGTCGTGCCTTCCTTGGCGGACTCATCCAACGGAACGCTCGAGCACCCGGTTAAAACAACGGCACCGGCAACCAGACTTGCCAAAAGCGCTTTATGAAAAATAGACATTTCCAATCCTTTGATTTTCAGGGATAAATAAAACCGTTACAGCAGCGGTCCCCAAGTGGGCTCGCGAATGTCGCCGTTGGCCGAAGTCAACCACGACGAGACCGCGCCGTCCACGCTCACCGTACCGAGAACGCCCTTGCGGTTGCGTTCGCTTGCAAACACGATCATACGACCGTTGGGAGAAAAGCACGGGCTTTCGTCATACTGATTGTTGGTCAAAATCACTTCCTGCCCCGTGGCCAACTCCATAATGGCAATGCGATAACGTCCTTCGATGCGCGTAACGTAACTCAAGTGTGTGCCATCACGATCCAAAACGGGGCTCACCGCATAGTCGCCTCTGAAGGTCACGCGCTCGGCGCGACCCCCGGCCACAGGCTGACGATAAATCTGCGGACGACCTCCTCTGTCGCTTGTGAAGTACAGATACTGGCCGTCGGGCGAAAACACGGGTTCCGTATCGATGGCCAAAGAACGGCTAAAGCGCGTCACGCCCGAACCGTCGGTATTGATTAAAAAGATTTGGGTATAACCGTCGCGAGACAGCGCCACGGCCAAGTGACGTCCGTCGGGACTGAAGGCCGGCGCCGAATTGTTGCCTCGGAAATTGGCGACCACACGACGTTGCCCCGTTGCCACTTCGTGTACGTAAACCACCGGCTTTTTAGCTTCAAAGCTCACATAGGCCAACAGCTTGCCGTCGGGAGACCAAGCCGGCGAAATAATGGGCTCGCGGCTTTTTAACGCAGGCAACGCATTGGCTCCGTCGCTGTCGGCCACGATCAACTCGTAGTTGTTGGTTGCATGTTGCACGACATAGGCTAAACGAGAGCAAAACAAAGCCCCCATGCCGGTCAGTTTGCTGTAAATTCGATCGGCAATGCGATGCGCCGTCATGCGAATCTGCCGTTGCGAAGAAGTTCCGATCCATTCGTCGATCATTGTGCCCTGCACGACGTCAAAGACGCGGCAACGCACTTCCCAACGTTCGTCGGCCAGGCGTTCGATCGACCCGGTCACCACCACATTGGCTTGGCGTTCACGCCATGCGGCGTAGTCGGGATTGATCGACTCTTCGATGGTGGGTTCTTGTTGGGCATCGATCAAGCGGAAATCGCCCGTGCGGGACAAGTCCGCCGCAACGATACGCATCAAATCGAAGTTGACCGCATGAGAACCGTTCAATATCTGCAAAGCGATCGGAATCTGATTGGCACCCACACCCGAAATTTCAATGCGCAGTTGAGCCAACGCGGCAGGAACGACACTCAAAGCCGAACCTGCACCGATTGCCTTTAAAAGCGTACGGCGATCGAAACTGACAGCCATCGTTAATTTATCCTTGAACAAAAGCGAGCAATGTGCGACACCGGCAAAACGGCTCGGTATCGCACATCTTTTTATGACAAAACGCGATTAGTGACGGAAGTGACGTTCGCCCGTAAACACCATCACGATACCGCGTTCGTCGGCTGCGGCAATGACTTCGTCGTCGCGAATGGAGCCGCCGGGTTGAATCACGCAGGTGGCACCCTGATCGACGATGACATCCAAACCGTCTCTAAACGGGAAGAACGCGTCGGAAGCCGCCGCGCACCCCATCAGCGACAAGCCAGATTCCTGAGCCTTGATGGCGGCGATACGAGCCGAGTCGACGCGGCTCATCTGACCGGCACCCACACCCAAGGTCATGCCATTGTGCGCATACACGATCGTATTGGACTTGACCCAGCGAGCCACGTTCCAAGCAAACATCATATCGGCGATCTGAGCAGAGGTAGGCTGCTTTTTGGTCACAACCTTCAAGTCGGTTTCTGCACAAATCCGATTGTCGGGCGTTTGTACCAACAAACCGCCGCCCACGCGCTTGAATTCGAAGTCGTTGTGCGCATTGCCCAAAGCTACCGTCAAAACGCGCAAGTTCTTCTTGCCGGCGAAAATCGCGCGTGCTTCGTCGCTGTATTCGGGGGCGATCACCACTTCGGCAAACTGCTTGGAAACGAGTTCTGCCGTCGCGCCGTCGACCTTGCGGTTAAAGGCAATGATGCCGCCGAACGCGCTCTTGGGATCGGTCTTGAAAGCCTTGGTATAGGCTTCCAAAGCGTTCACGCCGATAGCGGCACCGCACGGATTGGCGTGCTTGATGATCACGCAAGCGGGCGTTTCGAAACTGCGAACGGCTTCCCAAGCGGCATCGCTGTCGGCGATGTTGTTGTAGGACAACTCCTTGCCCTGATGCTGGGTGTAGCCGGCCAAAAGCCCCGGAGCGATGAAGTGTTCGCGATAGAAGGCGGCCTTTTGATGCGGATTTTCGCCGTAGCGCATATCCTGAACCTTGACCCACTGACGACCGAAAACTTCGGGGAAGTCCTTGGTGCGTTCGTTGTTTTCGTCCAAGCTCGTCAGATAGTTGGTAATGGCGGCGTCGTAACGCGCCGTGTGGGCAAAGACCTTCTTGGCCAAAGCCAAACGCGTGGCGGCACAAACGCCGCCGGCGCGCACTTCTTCCAAAACCTTGGCGTAATCGGTCGGATCCACGATCACGGCCACGGATTCATGGTTCTTCGCTGCGGCGCGAATCATGGTGGGGCCGCCGATATCGATGTTTTCGATGGCCAATTCAAAGGAACAATCCGGACGGGCAATGGTCTGTTCGAACGGATACAGATTCACGCACACGATGTCGATCGGATCGATCTTGTGAGCTTCAATAGCAGCCATGTGTTCGGGCACGCAACGGCGAGCCAAAATGCCGGCATGAATATGCGGATCCAACGTCTTGACGCGGCCGTCGAGCATTTCCGGAAAGCCCGTATAGTCGGCCACTTCCTGGCAAGGCACGCCTTCTTTGGCCAAGAGCTTGGCCGTGCCGCCCGTCGAGAGGACGTGATAGCCGGCCTCGACGAGCCCGCGGGCAAATTCCACAACGCCGGTTTTATCCGAAACGCTGATCAAAGCTTGTTTACGCATGGTCTAATTTCCTTATTCAAAGTCCCCTTCCAGAAACCCGTGCATACGCAGTTTCTTTCGCAGGGTATTGCGGTTAATTCCCAAAATCTTTGCTGCGGCAAGCTGCTTTCCGCCTGCCTTGTCCATCGCCCACTTCAGAAGCGGACGTTCGGCTGCCGAAACGATCATGTC
>JAUNOJ010000197.1 GCA_030531135.1 Sutterellaceae bacterium
GGTTTCTTTGGGCGAACAGGTTCTTTTGGAAGAAAAGCGTGTCGACTTGACGGCTGCTTGGACGGAAGTCAGCCACGCCATTGCACGCAATCGCGACAATCCGGCTTGCGCCGACAGCGAATTTGCCGTACAGACCGCCCCGGACGTCAAGGGCTTGTATGTTCACACGAACTTCGATAACGAAGAGCGTGTGGCCGGCCCCTACATCTTTAACGGCCTGGCGCGTCCCAAGATGGCAGTGCTTCGTGAGCAGGGCGTGAACTCTCAGACCGAAATGGCTGCTGCCTTTACGCGTGCGGGTTTTGATGCCTACGACGTGCACATGACCGACCTTTTGACCGGTCGCGTGAAGTTGGAAGACTTCTGCGGCTTGGCAGCTGCCGGGGGCTTCTCTTACGGCGACGTGCTCGGTGCCGGCGGCGGTTGGGCTAAGACGATCCTCCACAACAGCTATTTGAGCGACATGTTTGCCGAGTTCTTTGCGCGTGGCGACACCTTTGCTTTGGGTATCTGCAACGGCTGCCAGATGATGAGCCATTTGCATAGCCTCATTCCGGGCGCCGAAGCTTGGCCGCAGTTTGTGCGCAACAAGTCCGAACAATTCGAAGCCCGCTTGGTGCAGGTACGCTTGGAAGAAAGCCCCTCCATCTTCTTTATGGGGATGGCAGGCAGCTCCATGCCGATCGTCAACAGCCACGGCGAAGGTCGTGTTCAGTGGCGTGACCCCGCGCATGCTGCGCAAGCCTACATTGCCGCACGCTACGTCGACGGCAACGGGAATCCGACCGAAGTCTATCCCTTGAACCCCAACGGTTCCGTGGGCGGTGTGACGAGCGTGACGACGGCCGACGGTCGCTTTACGATCATGATGCCGCATCCGGAACGCACCCACCGTACGGTTCAGATGAGCTGGCATCCGCGCACGCAGGGCGAACACTCTCCCTGGATGCGTATGTTTGAAAACGCTCGCGTTTGGGTGGGTTAATCAAGTCAAGTGCGCCTTAACAGGTGCACGGCGATGAAACAAAAGAGCGCTGAGGGACTTCTCTTCGGCGCTCTTTTTGCAAATGGTTTTGACGAATGGATTGGACAGTCTATAGCGCCTTTGTGGTGGCTAGTTTCATATTGGGTGTGGCGCCCGGGCCCGACAACTTGTTTGTGTTGGTGCAGTCGGCCACCTACGGCGCACGTGCCGGCCTTTGGGTAGTGGCCGGACTCTTGACGGGGTTGGTCATTCAGACGCTCTTGGTGGCTTTGGGCGTGGCGGCCGTTGTGGCGGCAAGCCCCATGCTCTTTTGGGCGATTAAGATTGCGGGCGCCTGCTATCTTGTTTACTTAGCCGTGATGGCCTGGCGTGCGGGCAGCACCGAAGAGGGCAGAACGTTGGACACCACAAGCGCCTTGGCTTTGTGGCGCCGCGGCGTCATCATGAACATCACCAATCCAAAGGTTCTGATTTTCTTTTTGGCATTTTTCCCGCAGTTTTTGGTGCAGACGTCCGATATCCCCGTAGTTGTGCAGATGATTGTGTTGGGCGTCACATTTATGGCGACGACAGCTGTGGTGTTTGGCGGTGTGGCTTTGGGGGCAGGCGTCTTGGCAGACAAATTGAGAACGCCGAAGGTGCAGTTTTTCTTAAATAAGACTGCTGCCGTGATCTTTGTGGGCTTGGCAATCGGGACAATTGTGGGCGCTTGATTCTTGCCAAGAGACGTTTCGCGCTTTGTAAGATTGAACGGGGGAAAGTCTTTTTGGACAATCCCCCGCGTTTGTTTTTGGGATCAAGCAAAGCGCCTTAGAAGTTGTAACGCACGCCGACATTCCAGCGCCACGGGTTTTTGACGTCGCCGCCCGAAGTGCGCTCGAATTCGCCGTAGGCGCTCAAAGCTTTGCTGATGTTGATCTGTGCGCCGATGCCGTAAGAGACCCAACCGCCGTCGAGTTCTTCTCGGATCGTGACGGCATCGTTACCTTGACTTGCGCGAGATTCGACGTCGCCCAAGAACTCGTAGTTGTAGCCGACCTGCGCATAGACCGTACCGCGGTTTTGCGGGCAATCCAAGCCGATACGCGCGCCGATGCGGCCGGTTAAGGTCTGGAAGTTGTCTTGGTTAAGCGTCACGCCGTTGGAGGCTGTGACATTGTCTCCGCGCACAAAGCCGTAGGCGAGTTCAAACTGCGGCTCCACATAGGCGCTTGCGGCAAACGGATAGTGGTATCCGACTTCGGCCGACACGGCAAAAGCGTGGTTTTCGGTATCGACTCCCATGTTCTTGGCCGTGAAGTCGTTTTTCAAGAATCCGTAGCGTGCCGTGAAGTCGGTAAAGATGCCGGAGTCATATAAACGGCTCGCGTAGAGCGCAACACCGTAACCTTCGCCGTCGCCGCTACCGTTATCCAGATCGATTGAGGAATCGTTATAGGTAAAGGCCGCCCCGACAATCCAGTCGTTGACACGCATGTCGCCGCCTACCTGAACCGAGACGGTATCAAACTCCACGTTGCTGCCGTCAAACTCGCTCTTGTCGCCATAGACGCGTGCCCAAGCACCCATTTCACCGGAACTGCCACGCAGATCGCCCATGCGTTTGGTGAGGTGGTTGACTTCGTTGCGCCACTGCACGAACGTGGTGGAGGTTACGCCCTTGAAGGCGTCGAGTTTGGTGTTGGAGTAGGTTTTTTGATCCTTGATTTCGCCTTTGACGTCCGTGGTGACGGACGAGGCCCCGTAAAGGTTGCCCTCATCGACATAACCGGTTGTTGTCAGGTCCAGAGAAGCCTGAGCATCCTGAATGGTTGTGCTCTCTTTGATCACTTCGGCAATGGCATTCGCATCACGGATGTCATCCGTTGTTACGCCGTCCAAGTTGAAAAGCAGCGAGCGGGTGTTGGCCGCGGTTTTGC
Source organism: Sutterellaceae bacterium (assembly GCA_030531135.1). GTDB lineage: Bacteria > Pseudomonadota > Gammaproteobacteria > Burkholderiales > Burkholderiaceae_F > Duodenibacillus. The sequence continues at coordinate 2,905 of JAUNOJ010000197.1, forward strand.
CGATCGACACTTTGTTGGCAACGGCTTTGCCTTCGACCATCTTGGTGCCGAGATTGACCGTACCGCCCGAGCCGTCCATCGTATCAACGGTCAGGTTGTTGTTTTCGCCGCTCACGGCGATGACACCGTTTTCGAGGGTGAGGTTGTTGACGAAACTGTCGGCTGTGGAGGTCCATGTGGCTCTGTCGGCAAGGGTTAGAGCAAAGCCGGCGACATCCATATCACCTTCTTTCGGTTCTCCGATCGTCGGTTTATCCGTATTCCCGGTCCAGTAAGACTGTGCATTTGTGAGTTTAACGTTGACCGTCGAGTTGATGACGGTTTTGGAGTCAATGCCGTTATATTCGAATACGATGTCACCGTTGATGCGAACGATGCTGTCGGTATCGCCGTCAGGATTGATTTCGACGACGGAGTGGCCGCGCGTGTTGATCGCACGGTAGGCACTGATGGAAATCTCTTTGGCCGTGAGCTTGACTTTGGCTTGCGACCAGACAATGATGCCCACAGACTGCTCTTCAACACCCGAGGAGGCGTTAATCGAGATTTTTTCAGCATCGATGACGACGGAGGAGCGCTCGTCTTCGGCAATATCGGCATCTGTCGTACTGTTGTAGGCTTGAATCCCGTAAGCCCAAAAAGTTTCGCTTCTAGCACTGATATTGACTTCTTGTGCCGAGATGGCGATGTGAGAGTGTAGCAATGCGCTGTCTGCTGGCGAGCCTTTGGTCTTGTCGCCGCGCCACGATTTGATGCCGACGGCTTGCCCGTCTTGGACGGCATGCGTGATCTTGAATTGATTTTCGATAGCAAGACTGAGATCGGCGCCGCTACGCGCTTCAAGGCCCGTGGATGTATAAGCGCCTGTATTGTCGGGATCGAATTCGCCTTGCAGAATAGTCAAGTTATCGGCTGTGATTGTCGTTTGGAAAATTTCTCCAAGCCCTTGGCCG
>JAUNOJ010000198.1 GCA_030531135.1 Sutterellaceae bacterium
AATCCTGCTGTGCCCGAGTCGGGTAGATACGAACTTTGACGCTACGAAGCATTGTTTTGCACCATTAAAAGAGATGGCGAAATATTAACCCGAAATAAAATGTGTCGTCTTGAGCTTCGCTCAACGTCATTCCTCCCGCTAATGAATTGGCGGGGATCCTGACGGTTTTTCTCTGAACTCAAAACAGGCGAAATACACGCGATACAACTAAATATGCCCTACAGTACAGAAAACGATCGTACGAGCTTACTTATTCACTTGATCGATAGCGGCTGCAAACACTTTTTGGCACGCCCGACCGGATTTGGCAAAACCGCCTTTTTGGACGAACTCGAGGCGCTCTATCGGTCGGGCGCCGTTCGTATGGCTCCCAACAGAATTTTGCGTCTGGACTTTTCCAAGATTGCGTTTGACTATGACGCCGAAGTCGGCTTTCAAGAAGCTTTTGAAGCGTTTGTCTTGCGTTCTTTTGAAGCGGCGGGCTACGTTGATCGACCGGAAACGAATGGCGTTTTGCTGTATCGCATCGCAAAGTGGCTAAGGGATCTGCCTGTCGTCTCGCTTGCCGTTTTGATCGACAATTACGATACGCCTTTGATTCGTGCACTGCCCAACCCGAAGCTTTACCAAGAAATTTTGCGCGAGCTGTCCATTTTCTACGCGATTTTGAAGTCCGAAGACGGCTGCCAACACAGCGTCTGGATGACGGGTTTGACGCGCGCAGCCGGTTGCGACATTTTCGACACCTACAACGTGACCGTTGATCTGACGTGGACTCCCGACTGTGCCGCGCTTTTCGGCATTCCCAACCCCAACGGTGCCTACTGCTTCGATCTCCTTGGCAAAACGCGCGTGGATGCTCCGCACAAACGTCCTGAGAAACTGACCGAACTCGAAACAATTCTGGTTGACTGCGCCTTTACGCATGCCGATCGTTCGATTTTAGAGCCGCAACGACTGCCATTGCGTTACGTCACAGACACCTGCGATGTCCGGACAATCCGACCCGAGGGCTTATTGACGCAACTCGGACTTTTGAGCATCCAAGAAGTCGACCGCAACGAAAGCGTGATTGTGGCGCCGGCAGACGAATGTGCCAAAGCGATTCTCGAACAAGAATTGCAACAAACCCAATGAGTCATTGAGACAATGTACCTCCTAGGGGTAATTGCCCACTCAAAAACCGCTTTTCAAATAAGCAAAACTACCTAATTCCCCCTAAACTATGAGCGTCTATATGCTCACCTTTGGAGGAAATCTCATGAGCTTCAAACAAACCCTCATCGCCCTTTCGGTTGCCCTGACCGCTTCCGTCGCTATGGCAGGCGACCTGCCCAACGTGCGCATCTTGGCTACCGGCGGTACGATCGCAGGCAGCGCCGCTAGCGCCACCGCCACGACCGGTTACGAAGCAGGCAAGATCGCCATTCAGACGTTGATCGATGCCGTGCCGCAAATTAACGACGTTGCCGATGTTTCGGGCGAACAAATCGTGAAGATTTCTTCCAACAATATGGATACGGCCACGCTTCTCAAACTTGCCAAGCGCATCAACGAACTGTTGGCTCAAAAAGATGTCGACGGTATCGTGATCACGCACGGCACCGACACCTTGGAAGAAACGGCTTACTTCCTCAATCTGGTGGTTAAGAGCGACAAGCCCGTTGTTTTAGTGGGCGCCATGCGTCCGGCCACGGCCATGAGTGCCGACGGCCCCATGAACCTCTTAAACGCCGTGCGCGTTGCCGTCAATAAGGACTCTGTCGGCAAGGGCGTTTTGGTTGCCATGAACGACGAAATCAACGGCGCTCGCGACGTTACCAAGACCAATACCACCAATGTGGCCACCTTTAAGGCTCCGGAACTCGGCAAGCTCGGCTACATTGCCGGCGGTAAGGTCATGTACTACAAGGAATCCACCCGTCGCCATACCAAAAACAGCGAATTTGACGTTTCGAAACTCACGTCTTTGCCGCGCGTAGATATCCTCTACTCGCACGTAGACGATGACGGTGTTTTGGCCAAGGCTGCCGTTGCAGCCGGTGCCAAGGGCATCGTGCATGCCGGCACGGGTAACGGCAGTATCCATCAGAATGCTGAAAAGGAACTGGTTGCCGCTCAGAAGAAAGGTATTGTGATTGTTCGCAGCGCTCGCGTGGGTAACGGTCCGACGGTGCCTTCTGTTGCCCGTTATACGGAACAGAAGTTCTTGGACGGCGATACTCTTTCTCCGCAAAAGGCTCGCTTGCTGTTGCAGTTGGCTTTGACAAAGACAACAGATCTCAAGGAAATTCAGCGCATTTTCGACGAATACTAATATCCGCGCGTCAATAGCAAACAAATGTCGGCAATGATCTCTGCGGGCGCTTGTTTGCAAAACAAAGACTCAAAGGTCGCCGTCAGTACCATTCGACGTGCGACCTTTTTTCGCCATTGAAAGTGAAGAACCAAAAGTTTTGCCGTTGCCGTGCTAAATGCTCGATTGATAGGCAGTACATCCGAAACATTCCATTGCCCGACAAATCCCAACATGACTAAAATTCAAATAATCCTATAAATCTAATTCAAACTTTCGCAGATATCGGCAGTCCTCACAGAGAAAACCGATTGCTGTCGATGTCTTTTTGGTAACGAAATAATGGATACAACTACAGTTCGCAATAGCTCTACGGATTTTCTTATCTTCTCTCAGGAAAATGGCGGGGATGGCATTGAGGTGAGAGTTGAAGACGAAACCATCTGGCTCACTCAGAAGCTAATGGCCACTCTCTTTGATACATCCATACAAAACATCCAACAACATTTAGACACAATCTATCAAGAACACGAACTTGATGAGGCTTCAACTATCAAGAATTTCTTGATAGTTCGCCAAGAAAGATCTCGCTCTGTCAATCGCAACGTCAAGCACTACAATCTCGACGCAATTATCGCAGTAGGTTACCGAGTCAACAGCAAGCGCGCTACGCTCTTTAGACAGTGGGCTACTAAGGTATTGCGAGATTTTGTCATTCGGGGCTACGTACTTGATCGCGAACGTCTGAAGAACGGAAAAATCTTCAATCAGTCTTACTTCGATCAGTTACTCGAAGAAATCCGCGAAATTCGTGCTAGCGAACGTCTCTTCTACCAAAAGGTGACGGATATTTTCGCTACGGCTTCGGACTACGACCCTCATTCGCTCGTTGCCCGCCGTTTCTTTGCATGCGTTCAAAACAAGCTGCACTATGCAGTGCATCGCCATACCGCTGCTGAAATTATTGTTGATCGAGCTAATGCCGAGAAGCCGCACATGGGACTCACTACATGGAAAAATGTCAAAACCGGTGGCAAAATTCTTCGAACCGACGTGGTTGTTGCCAAGAACTACCTGACAAAAGACGAGCTCGACACGCTCAATCGCCTTGTCTCAATGTATCTGGACATGGCGGAATTACGGGCAAAGAATAGAATTCCGACCTCAATGGAGAATTGGGAAAAGCGCCTCGAAAACTTTCTCGTCTTTAACGACCTCGGTCTTTTAACTGGTTCAGGCACAGTGTCTGCCGACCAAGCTAGAGCGCATGCTTTAAACGAATATGAAAAATTCCGTGTCAAACAAGATCGTCAGTATGAAAATGCCTTTGATGATCTGACTGCATCCGATGACTTGGTCAAAGAAATCAAGAAAAGTACGGAATCTTTCAAGTAGTCTCTGTCTCGCCAACCAAACTCAAGACAATCGTTTCAAGAGACTTCACTATGCACAAGCAAACGCCGTCCGAAAGTCGACGAGCGACCTTTTCTTTTGAATATAAACCATTGCTGTCCAAAACAAAATCTGCTATGGCCGCGGATGTAATCACACGGTGAAT
>JAUNOJ010000199.1 GCA_030531135.1 Sutterellaceae bacterium
GGTCAATGGGAACAGGGTTTTTGTTTTTTCACGAGCTGCGTGGAAAAAGAGCGCAGAGGTCTGAAAGCTCTGCGCACTGAAAACGATAGCAGAATACACCTGTGCAGGCAATGATTCAAATGGTGGAAAATACCATCCCTAGGCGTTATTCGAATTAAGTAGCACTACATATTGTGCCGTTAACTAAAAGCGACAAATTTCGTACAAACGCCTGATTTCGTTGGGCAAATCGGGGATTGAGGCTAATTTCGGCAGACTCGAATCGTCTTGTTTTTGCCACAATCGACCACAAGATATAGAGAAACGGCGAATGTACACAATTGAATTCGAGTGTTGCGAAATGTTGCTTTATAGACCTGACATTTTTGAGTCACTTTTGTAAAGAGCACTGATTTTTGTACGGTTTCGTCAAAGGTACTATCCGATCGACTGTCTCGGATTTAATCCGATCGACGGACGAAGGCAGTCCCATCGAACTATTGCACGCCTATCGCACCCGGCTCTACGATAGACGCACACAATCGTTCGGACCGAAAAACCTTCGTACAACGGCAACGATTGAACAAAACAACAAAATTTTAAGTGAGGTTTATCATGACTCAATATATTAAGGATCGCTACGGCCTGTTGATTGGCGGCCAGTGGGTTGACGCCGAAGGCGGCGCCGTCTTTGAAACCACGAACCCGGCAAACGGCGAAAAGTTGGCAGAGTGCGCCAACGCATCGCCCGCCGACGTTGATCGCGCCGTGGCTGCCGCTCGCGCCGCTTTCCCTGCATGGGCTGCCAAGTCGCCTCAGGAACGCGCCGCTCTACTATTGAGAATTGCCGACAAGATCGACGAACGCGCTCAGGAATTGGCTACGGTCGAAACGTTGGATAACGGCAAGCCCATCCGCGAAACGACCTTGGTCGACGTGCCGCTTTCGTCCGATCACTTCCGCTACTTTGCCGGGTGCTTACGCGCCGACGAAGGCGAAGCCGTCATGATTGACGAAAACACCCTTTCCATGGTCTTGCGCGAACCCATCGGTGTCGTGGGTCAGATCATTCCCTGGAACTTCCCGCTTTTGATGGGTGCTTGGAAGATTGCTCCGGCTTTGGCTGCCGGCAATACGCTCGTGATCAAGTCTTCTTCCACGACTCCCTTGTCTTTGTTGGTGTTGGGTGAAATTTTGAATGAAGTCTTGCCTGCCGGTGTCGTTAACATCATCACCGGGCGCGGCGCCGTCACGGGTCAGGCTATGTTGGATCACCCCGGCTTTGACAAGTTGGCCTTCACGGGCTCTACCGAAGTCGGCTACGATGTTGCCAAGGCTGCCGCCAACCGTTTGATTCCCGCCACCCTCGAATTGGGTGGGAAGTCCGCCAACATTTACTTTGACGACTGCCAGATGGATAAGGCCATCGAAGGTGCTCAGATCGGCATTCTCTTCAATCAGGGTCAGGTGTGCTGTGCGGGTTCTCGCATCTTCGTGCAGGAAGGCATCTACGACGAATTCGTGGGTAAGCTTGCCGAAGCCTTCAAGAAGGTGAAGGTGGGCGATCCTATGGACATGCAGACCCAGATGGGCTCTCAGATCAACAAGCGTCAACTTGAAAAGATTCTCGGTTGGGTTGAAACCGCCAAGAAGGAAGGTGCAACGGTGCTCGTGGGCGGCGAAGCCGCCAAGGTCGAAGGCATGGACGGCGCATTCATGCAGCCGACTCTGTTGACGAATGTGACCAACGACATGGCCGTTGCTCAAAACGAAATCTTCGGACCGGTGGCCGTTGTCATCAAGTTCCGCACGGAAGAAGAAGTCGTTGCCATGGCCAACGACTCCGAATACGGTTTGGGCGGCGCCGTCTGGACGCGCGACATCAACCGCGCTTTCCGCGTGGCACGTGCCGTTCGTACCGGCCGCATGTGGGTCAACACCTACAACGAATTGCCGGCACACACCCCGTTTGGCGGCTATAAGAAGTCCGGTATCGGTCGTGAAACGCACAAGATGATGTTGGAACACTACAGCCAGCACAAGAACATCTATGTGTCGTTGTCGGAGTCCAAGCGCGGTTTCTTCTAATCGGCTGACATAGACTCACAAAAAATCGACATGACAAACGCCCGGGATTCGTCTCGGGCGTTTTATTGTGTATTGAAATCAAAAGAAAAGCCGCAACATGCGGCTCTCTTCCCCTGCGGTCGGCTATCTTACAAGATCGCTTAAACGTTAATTCGATGGCGCAAGGTATACGGCATAGCCTTGGCTACCCGCACTTTTAATTTAACGGAGTAGCTAAAGCGGTGTCAACAAATTTGTTTGAAAAAGTCGTTGCAAGCCTCCACACTTGCAACGACTTGATCGAGGATTTGGGAATATCAGAATGCGTAGGTCACTAAAGCAGAACCGCTCACACCCTTTCGATCTCCGACATAGCCCTTGAGTCCGACATCAAACGCCCACGGACTTGCTTGAGAAGGCGTCATCCGCACACCGACTTCGAAAATGCCCGTATCGCCCTCCAGCGTCGGCGTTTCGAGCGCAAGTCGCGTCTTTTCGATCACGGAGGATTCGGCATCGCCGTCTGCAACATGCTCGTATGCAACACCGACACGCCAGTCGGCGGACTCGTTGATCTGACCGGTCAAGCGCGTACCGATACGGAACGCATGAGTTGTGACATCGTCCATATCGAAGTCGATACCGTCGACGCCGCCCATCTTGACCTTGTCGCCTTCCAAGTAGGAGAAGGTGTATCGACCGTAGAGATCGACGGCCAAGCGTTCATTGATCTGCCAAACGTAACCTGCACCGACGTGAACGGATCCGTAGAAGCTGTCGGCGTCGTAAGTGGCGGCAGCATTGGCATAGCGACCGTCAAATTCGGTCGAGGCCCAACCGAGGCGGGCTGCGCCTTCAACGTAAAACGGTGCATCGAACGAATAGCGAAGCGCTGCGCCGAAACCGTAGTAGTCGTGATCGCCGTCGCCCTTGGTGCCGTCGACATGGCTTTCGGACGTTGCCCAACCGGCTTCAACGAAACCTGCGACCATCAAATTGCCGAAGCGAGACGCCACGCCGGTAGCAAGGCTCACGCCGTCAACGTCAATGTGCGAGCCCGTTTCATAACGAGACGATCCGCCGTGAATCGCACCGAAAGCGGCAAAGCCGTCGGCACGCGCAGAGGCGTTCATGGAACGCAAACCTTCGTCGGCAATGAATTCGGCGCCTTGATTCACAAAAGCAATGGAGCCCAAGAACGATTCGGCAAGGGTCTTGGAGTTGTCGTTGAGTTTTTCTTGGCCGATGGCGATTACCAAGTCGCCCGAAGCCAAGTCGCCGTTGACGATCTGAAGTCCGTCAATCAAGCTCGCACTCTGCCCGGCTTCAATTTCAACTTCCCAAAGGTTATCGACAAAAACGCCCTTCTTTTCAATAACCGTATTGCTACCGACAGAAATAGTAGCGCCGCCCTTATTGTCGATCAGTTGATAAGAACCGTCTTCAGCGACGGTATCATCACCGGAAATGACGACAGTTGCATTGGTGAGATCCAAAGCGTTACTCCAAGTGAGCGTCAAAACGGCACTTTGTTCATTAACCTCGGAAACGTTCAAAACCAATTCACCAACATATTCAAGCCGTCCGACGGTGTTAACGCCTTCAAATGTCATCTTGCCGAGGGCCTTGCTCGATGAATGAGGTCTTATTGACCCCGTGATTGTCGAATCGGTTACGCGAATTTCGTTACCCGTACCGTAGTTTTTCGACGATCCGTTCATGATAATGGAAATATTGCCCTGTACCGTTGCACCGTCAAGGTTGATGACGGTATCGGTAATCGGTGT
>JAUNOJ010000200.1 GCA_030531135.1 Sutterellaceae bacterium
CCGAACCCGAAAAACGCATTCTTCGTCCCGATGAGGTCGGAGCATTGCTCTTATTACTCACAAGGGTGCATAGATATCACGTCTTCCGTTGCGAGTCCCGGTTAAATCTTTCTCATAATTCGCTTTGGCGGAGCTTGTCGGCCTTGAAAAGTGCAAAGATGTGCACGTTTGACCTGGAAGAAGACGAGTACGGTTGGCCCGATGAGTTTTTCCGACTCAATGTACAGCGCTTCACCGATCTCTTGCCTCTTGTCAGCCCGGAGACATTTGAGACGTTTGTTAGAGAGGTCTACGAAGAATTTCATCTGGATCAATCGGTCTGGACCTGCCATCTCGAATGGATTCGTGCCGCGCTTGCCTTTCATCACAATCGCGAACTGCCGCGAGAGAATTTTCTGCTGAACCGAAAGGATTACGACACCTTTTTTGAAAAGCATATCGACGAGTTTCTGGCATTGAGTGAAAAAGACGACTGGCGGCCGTTTTTGGAACGTATGCCCGGAGTCCTAGCCAATCACATGATTCGTCAGGTCAATGACAAGATGATTGTGCAAGGCATGGGAGCAACGATCAATCCCAAGTTGCGGAATTATCTGCTCGAAAAGTATCGACAAAACCCTGCCAACACGGTTCAAGATATTGCGCTTGTTGAACAGCAATTCGCTTTTTATTGCGACTTCCTTCAAAAAGGGCAGCCCAAGAAACTTCTTACCGAATGGCCGACCGACAGCAAATATGCGTATGTGTTGCAAGCGATCATTTCCATGTCTGAAGGTCAAGAACCTGAAAAGGCGCTTGCTTACATGAAAAAGGCTCTGGCTTGCGAAGGCAAGAAGCGTTACTTCGCGGAGCCGGTACTGAATTGGTATTACGGCGTGGCGCTTTTGCGCGATCGTGACAATCCGGCAAGCGTTAAGAAGATGAGCGGGTTAAGTGAGCTTAAAGCCGTCAGAACCGCGCCGGGTTTTGAAGCATTTTATCTTTTAACGGCGATTGGTGGAGCTGTCTCGCTTGACGGGACGACACATGCAATCTGGAATCGACTTAACGATGTGGAAGGAGAATTTTCAGCCGGTCAAGGACTCTATCTCATCTCTGCGCAGGCCTTTGGTGTACATGACAACAGCACTAGGACCTTTGAAAGAAAAGTCGGAAGCTTTTTTGAACGATTTCCGATTCTTAAGCTCGAATATTTGCTGGTCAAGGGGGAGACGGCAGAATTCGAAACTTTGATCAAAGCGTTCGGAATCAATCCCATTCTGCCGATTGTGCGCGAAAAACCTTTGTGGGAAAAGACGCTGATTCGCTTGTTGGCGTTAGAAAATACGCGCGCACCGGCGAAGAAGTCCGGCAAAGTAGGATCGCTCACCCGATATGCTTACTTTTTCAATGAAAAAGATTTTGAAATTCAAATTCGTCAACAAAAATCCAAAGACGGCGGTGTGACTTGGGATAAGGGTAAGGAAGTTTCCTTTACAACCTTTAAAAAGGGCAATGCCGCGATGACGGAGCAAGACCACAGAGTTCGAGCGACGCTTGATGTGATTCCCGGCTACACGAGTCGACTGGAGATGAATGTCTTTGAGGCTATCTTTGCTTTGGAAGGTTGCCAAAATGTATTTGATGCGCATCAAGAGACTCGCCGCATAGAGATTCGGTCCGAGCCTTTGCAAATTACTGTTAAAAAGACGAAAGACAATTTTGTCGTGTCGACCAACCTGCCCAAGGGATTCAATGCCGACACCTGGGGAAGTCGTTGTTGGAATTCAACGGATCCCGGCCTTATATCGCTTTTCAGGTTGAATTCGCAAGAGTTGGATTTGCTTCGCGAGTTGCAAACGTGCTCGGAATATCCGCTTGAGGCAGAGGGCAAGCTCAAGGAGTTTCTTGAGTTGCTGTCGCGTTCAACTTCGGTGCAATCGGATTTATTGTCTCAATCGACAGCTCTGAAGCAACTGAATGGCGATGCGAGAATCGTTTTTCAGATTCAACCGTTCAACGGTGAATTTAGTGTCAGTGCACTCGTTAAGCCTGTGCTTTCTTCTACGACGACTTGTGAGCCCGGTGTCGGTGTCGATTGCATGACGATGACGCTTGACGGAAAGCCCGTTCAGGTAACGCGCGATCGTCAAAAAGAGCGAGAAAACTTTGAAAAGATCGCTACTGCGTTGGAGTCGATCGACTCTTGTCGTGACGGTGAACATTCTTGGACGGTGGATACGGCCAACTGTTTGATGTTGCTCGAAGTCTTGCGCGTTCACAGTGACATCGCCGTTGTCGAGTGGCCGCAAGGTGCCAAGCTCAAGGTTACCAAGGGAAAGCTCAATCCTGCTGACCTTCAGCTTTCCGTGCGCAGTATGGGCCATTGGTTTACTTTAGAGGGCAACATCAAGCTCGATGCCAAAACCGTTTTGACCGTCGCCGAACTCTTGGAAAAGATTCGCGAAGCTAAGGGCAACTTCATTCAGTTGTCCGAGACCGAATACGTCGCCCTGACCGAACAGCTCAAGAAAGATTTGAGCGCTCTGGATAGTCTCGCCACGCGTGATCGCAAGAAGGGCGCGTTGAAGGTCTCCAAATTTAATGCCGATCGTCTCGACAAGTTGGGCGAAGAGGGCTTAAATCTTGATGCCGACGAAGGCTTTCAGGATCTCACTGCCCGTATTAAGGCCACCGAGGCCTTGGACGTCAAGGTGCCTGCCGGTTTGAAGGCGGAACTGCGCGATTATCAATTTGACGGCTTCGAGTGGCTCACCAAACTTTCCAACTGGGGCGCCGGTGCCTTGTTGGCTGACGATATGGGCTTGGGTAAAACGGTGCAAACCATTGCCTTCCTGCTGGAGCAAGCCAAGAAAGGTCCGGCACTCGTGGTCGTTCCCACGGCAGTGGTGGGTAATTGGGTGGACGAACTCAAGCGTTTTTCTCCGAGCTTGAACCCCGTTGTTTATACGTGGGAAACAAAGGAGGCGCGTGCGAAGCTTTTGACCAAACTTCAAGCGGGCGACGTGGTGCTCGTGACCTACGGGGTTTTGACCGGCGACATCGAAGACTTTGCCAAGGTGACGTGGACCACGGCCGTCTTGGATGAAGCCCACGCCATCAAAAACCGCGACACCAAGATGAGTCACGCCGTGATGCAATTGACGGCCGACGCACGCGTTATGCTCACCGGTACTCCTTTGCAGAATCACTTGAGCGAACTGTGGAATCTCTTTGAGTTTGCCAATCCAGGGTTTTTGGGCAGCTTTGACGAATTTAGCCAGCGCTACGTGATTCCGGTGGAAAAGAACAAGGATCGAGAACGCCAGCGTGCTTTAAAGCGTTTGATCTCGCCCTTTATTTTGCGCCGCACTAAGAGCGAAGTGGTGCAAGAGTTGCCGGAAAAGACGGAAATCACATTGCGCGTGAAGTTGTCTGACGACGAAATGGCCCTTTACGACCGTTTGCGCGAACAAGCTGCCGTCAACTTGGAAACGGGCGAAATCAACCCGATCGAAGCCCTGGCCGAACTGATGCGTTTGCGCCAAGCAGCTTGCAGTCCCGCATTGGTCGATGCTTCCTTAAAGGATATGGGCTCGTCCAAGACCGAAGCTTTTGTAGATCTCGTCGACGATTTGATCGAAGGTAACCACAGAGCTCTCGTTTTTAGTCAGTTTACCAGTCACTTGGCTTTGATTAAGGAAGCGTTGGACGTCAGGGGAATTGAGTACCTGTATTTGGACGGCTCGATGACATCGACCCAACGCACGAAGTTGGTCGAGAAGTTCCAGAAAGGGGAGATGCCGCTCTTTTTGATCAGCTTGAAGGCGGGCGGCACGGGACTGAACTTGA
>JAUNOJ010000007.1 GCA_030531135.1 Sutterellaceae bacterium
AGAAACGGGCTTTGTGAGTCTGGTGCGGTTGGTTCAAGCCCGTTTTGAGGTACTGTGACGATGTCCGCAGGCTTAGATCTTTGTGTCGAGAAGCTGGTTCATGCGGTAAGTGACGGCTCTGAGCGCAAAACGCTCTTAAATATTGAAGAACTCAAAATTCCGTCCGGCACGCATTGTGTTCTCAAGGGCGCAAGCGGCTCGGGCAAGACGACTTTTTTGCGGCTGATTTCCGGCATTGCCGCACCGTCAAGCGGCGTCATCCGTTGGGGACAAACCGATGTGACGCGCCTCGGTGCCGGCGAGCGCGATCGCTGGCGCGGGAAAAATGTCGGTTTTCTTTTCCAAGACTTTCGTCTTTTTGAAGGTTTGACTGCCTTGGAAAATGTTTTGTTGCCTTGCGGGTTTTACGCGCGCGTCACTCAAAAAGACCGCAAGCGCGCCCAAGAACTTCTTGAAACCGTGGGCGTGTGTCCGACAACGCGTACAGCGAATCTCTCGCGCGGCGAAATGCAGCGCACGGCCTTGGCAAGGCTTTTGATGACCAAGCCCAAGGTGATTCTGGCCGACGAACCCACGGCGAGTTTGGATACCGAAAACGCCCGCCACGTCTTGGATTTGCTGATGCAATCCGCGCACGATAGCGGCGCCACGCTCATTGTGGCAAGCCACGATCCGACAACCATGAGCCGCATTGAGCGGTGCCTGACGGTGAAAAACGAAACCGTCTTCTTCGAAAACTAAGTTACGAAAGAGCCAAGCTATGGATATCCGTTTGTTTCTCAAAAATGAAATTCGAGGCTCTTGGAAAAGCCTGATCGCCATTGCGACGGTGCTCGCGCTCTCCTTGGCACTTTCGATTTCTGCGATGTCGCTCGATCGTTCGATTAGAAAATCCTCAGCGCAAGCGGCCGACGCCTTCGATCTGTTGGTCGGTGCCAAGGGCAGTTCTTCGGCTTTGTTGTTGGGAAGCGTCTTTTTGCGCGACGAGATGCTCGGCCTCATCCCGGCAACGGTTTTAAAAGACGCCGCAGCGCGCGGCGGCGTGGCTTGGATGGCGCCTTTGGCTTTTGGCGACAGAATCGGCAATTCGCCCTTGGTAGGCACAACCGAGGAAATGGTGACCTTGGGCGGCAAGCGCCATTTGGCGTCAGGGCGCTCGTTTCGAGCGGCCAATGAAGCCGTGGTAGGGGCTGCATCAGGCTTTCGAATCGGCGAAACTTTGCATGCCGATCACGGACGTGTAGCAGGTGTGGGAGACACGCACGCCGAATTGGAATTTACGGTTGTAGGCGTACTGCCCAAAACGGGAACGCCGTGGGATCGTGCCGTCTTGGTGCCGGTCGAAAGCGTGTGGCGCATGCACGAACATGACAAACAACACGCGCACGGAAATCTCGACTTGACTTTCGGTGTTTCGGCCGGTGCGATGGCGCAAGTGTCTGACAAAACCTTGCAGGCTTTGCCCGGATTTTCGGCTTTGGTGGTGAAACCAACGGACTTTTCAAGCGCCTATCGCTTAAGAAATCGGCTTAACAAAACGACACTGACCATGGCAAACGGTCAGGCGGTGGCGCTTTCGGCCGTCTTTTCCGGCGAAGTGTTGGTCGATCTCTTTAGCTCTTTGGATACGGCAGGCCACGCGCTTTATGCCGTGACGTACGCGTCTCTGGCAATTGCCTTGATTGCCGTGGTGCTCTTCGGTTGGATGCTGGTGCATTTGCGCAGCCCCGGTCTCTTGACATTGCGAGTGATGGGAGCGCCCTCTCGCTACATTGTTTCCGTCATCTGGGCTTTGGTGATGACGGTGGTTTGTTGGGGTGCACTCGGAGGATTGGTTGTGGGAGAGAGTTTTGCGCATTTGGCCGCGTATTGGATTTCCCAACAAACCGGCATTGCCATGACCGTGGCACTTTCTGCAAACGAGTGGATCGTGTTTCTCACGGTGATTGCGGCCGGGGCCATTGCGGCTTTGGTCCCGGCCTTCGGTGTTTGGCGAAAGACGTCTTTACACTGACTTAGGCAGTGGCTTTGTGCGCGCTTGCGCGATCTTCGAGCATGCGCGTACGAGCTACCCAAACGGCCATGGCAGCCAAACAAAGACCGGCTAAAACAAGGCCGATCGCGGTGGCGCCCCAGAAACCGGCAGCGCCGTAGGGCCCGCCAATGGCTTCACCGTGAAAACCTGCCCAGTAACCGCCGCCCAAGCCCACGGCCCAAAGCAAAATACCGTAAATGAGCATCGGGGCAAACGTGACGCGATAGCCTCGCAAAGCAAAGCCGCTCACGGTTTGGCAGGCGTCGGTGACGTGATAGATGATGCCGAAGATCAACAAAGACGTTGCCAAGGTCTTGACGGGGACATCCAACGTATACAAGCCCACGATTTGGCTTCTGAAGATATAAAGCAACGTCACGCCTACCAAGGCAATGGTGACGGCAACCTTCAACGTACGAATCGTGATTTCATAGGCCTTGTCTTTGTAGCCTGCGCCCAAGCACTGGCTCACCAAGACGCTTACGGCAATAGCAAGCGACAACGGAATCTGGTACATGGTGGCGGTGATGTTGCCCACGATCTGGTGAGCGGCCACATCGATCGTGCCGATACGGGCAATGAAAATGGCCATCAGCGTAAAGGAGCTCACTTCAAAGAAGACGGAAAGCCCGATCGGAACACCGAGTTTCAACTGATGCCACAAGACCTTAACTTGCGGCCAGAAGAACTTCTCGGCACGCATCGGGTCGTAATAGCGATCGAACTTCCAGACGAGGTAGTAAACGGCATACCGAACCAGCCGTACATAAAGACGCAATTTAACGGCGCCTTGGTGGCGAGCATCATCAACGACACGTACATCGTTACACGCGGGCGGTTGACGGCGGAATTCACGGCAATGAAGCTGCGAGAAATAACGGCGGCAGGCAGCCCCCAAGCACAAGCGGCGAGGTAGGTTCTCGTCATTTCGGCCACATTACCCGACACACCGCCGAAGTTGACCCAGAAGTCGCGCTGCATGACCACGGCGATGGCAATCAAAGCCAAGAAGAATGCAATCCACAGGTTTTGAGACAACTCGAACCCGATCATGCGCAGTTTTCTGGCGCCGTAGTGATGCCCTGCAATGGGACTTAACCCCTGCAAAGTACCCACGAGTCCGAAAAGGATCATGACGGCCGTTGCGCCGCCCAAGGCCACGACGGCCAAGTGTTCGGCACCCATGCGCCCGGCCATGATCGTATCGATGGTGGCGGCACCCATAATGGCAAGGTTAGCCACAAACAAAGGTGTGGCTAACTTAAACAGAGCCCCTAAGCCGATATCCGGCGGATTGACTCTGTGCGGCAGGCTTTCGTTGATGTCGTCTGCGGTTTCTTGGATCTTTTCGGACATGGAAATGGAAATAGATAACTCCTTGAAAACAAAAGAAAAGACAAGGAGTGAGCACACGGTTGTTTGAAGAAATGTTGGGCGCCGTGCAATCCCAAAAGCGGTCACCGAATTCTAAGGTATTTTCCCTAGGAAAAGTAATCCCCCGCGACTCATAAAGAGTAACGGGGGACTGTCAGCTTAATCTGATGAAGCTACGCGAGGGTAGCGGTCAGGAGATTAGAACTTGTGACGGAGGCCGACCACGAAGGTGTAGGCGGTGAGGTCACGGTCATCCGTACCCTTAACGCCGTAATCAACAGAGTCCTGCATCCAGCTGGCGACGGCGTACACATCGGTACGCTTGCTGAACGGATAGTCGTAACCGGCGGTCACGACATAGCGCTGGAATTCGTTGTCTTTGTTGGCAGCAGCCGTAACGCTATCAGCAGCTTCGGCGTCAACATAGCCGATACCGGCCAAAACTTTACCGCCGGCGACAGGAACGCTAGTGGACACGTTCAAGCCATAACCCTTGATCTTGCCGGCGAAGCCGACAGAGGAA
This sequence comes from Sutterellaceae bacterium, assembly GCA_030531135.1. Lineage (GTDB taxonomy): Bacteria > Pseudomonadota > Gammaproteobacteria > Burkholderiales > Burkholderiaceae_F > Duodenibacillus. The sequence goes on from JAUNOJ010000007.1 coordinate 3,933, forward strand.
TCCTTGATCAGGTTACCGAACGGAGCAACTTCGTCGAAGTACTGAGCACCCAAGAAGAGCTTGGCAACTTCGAAGTCATAGGTGAAGCCCAACGTCACGGTCAAGCTGTCATCCACTTCAACGGGAGCACCGTTCCAGGACTTGTAGTTGATGGAGTCAACTGCAAAGTAAGCACCGATCGGGCCGTTGTCGTAGGTAGCACCGATAACATAGTAGCGGTTGCTCGAAGATTCGTTTTCGACATTGCCCTCAACCGTATCACCCATAGAGTACTGTGCATAGACCTTTGCGCCAGCGAAGCTGGGGGTTTCGTAGGCAATCGTGTTGTCACGAACGGTGTCAAGAGCGAAAGTGGAACCGGCCTGAGCAGAATAGTTACCCCAATTGGACGTACCGAAAGCAGACGTGTAGTTGCCAACCTTGCCCCAGGAGCTCGTACCCTGGTTGATGGAACCGATCTTACCGAATGCAATCTTACCGAAAGCACCCTGAACGAAGAGGGATGCTTCACGATTGAAGAAAGAATTCTTGTCCTTCAAAGCACCGGTATCGCCACTGAAACCGTTTTCGAGGACGAAGCCGACGGTCAAACCGTTGCCGAGGTCTTCCGTGCCCTTAAAGCCGAAACGGTTACCGGACTGCTGGCCGGCTTCCATGGAGAGCTTATCGGTAGCATCAGAACCATTGTCGAGATCAATGTGGTTGTACATCAAGCTCGTATCCAACACACCGTAAAGGGTAACGTCGGCAGCCAAAGCAGAACCGGCAAAAGCGCCGAGAACGGCGACTGCAGCCAAAGTCTTTTTCATTTTTGTTTCTCCGAATGAGACAAGCAAGAAATATTTTTCGAAAAACCGCCGGGGTGGATATGTTCTGAGACTCTTGCTTTGTGTAACAGAACTCCCGGCGGGTGTCCCAGCAAGAGACGTAGTCATTGTGGCATTAAGCAACACTACTTACTAAATCAAAAATGAAATTTGAGGGTCTTGGGGGGGGTATACCCTAGGACAAAACTGGTACAGAATGCGATGAAAGGTGTTGATTTGCCTAAAAGTTAGGCAAATATGCATTGCGGAGAAATGAAAATCCCCAAGAATCAAAAGATCCTCGGGGATGCAGTCTTAAATCAAGAGATGCTGTTTATACAGCGATCAACTGATTAGAACTTGTGACGGAGACCGACCATGAGAGAGTAGGTGTTGGGATCAACGTCATTTGCGGGAGTTGCCTTGTCTTCATACTTTTCTTGCAAGTAGGTAGCCACGGCATAGACGTCGGTGCGCTTGCTCAACGGATAGTCGTAACCGGCAGACACAACCCAGCGGGTCAGATCAAAGTCAGAGGCAGCGCTATCGGCTTCGCTGGCGTCATAATAACCGACACCGAACATGGCCTTACCGCCGGCAACCGGAGCGTCAGCGGAAAGAACAACGCCGTAGCCCTTGCTATAACCAGTCTTGTGAGAGTCGGTGGAAATGGTCTTACCGGCAACTTCGTCAAAGTACTGAGCGCCGAGGTAAACCTTCACAACTTCGAAGTCATAAGAACCACCGAACGTAACGGTCAAGCTATCGTCAATGTTATCGGCATTGGTGATACCGGGGCCAAAGGTACGATAGTTGATGGAGTCGACAGCGAGGTATGCAGCAACAGGACCGTTGTTGTAGGTGGCGCCGATGGAGTAGTAACGATCACTCGTGGATTCGTTTTCATCACCGGTGTAGTCCTTTTCGTCAACCGTATACTTGTTGCCACCCATGCTGTACTGAGCGTAAACCTTCACACCGGCAAACGACGGGGTTTCGTAGGAAATCATGTTGTCATACATTGCGCCGGTGTGGAAGACGGTGCCGATCTGAGCAGAGTTATCCCAAGAGGTGCCGAAAGCAGACAACATACCGGCCTTACTCCAGGAGCTCACGCCCTGATTGATGGAGCCCATACGACCGAAGGCGATCTTACCGAAACCGCCCTGCAAGAAGATGGAAGCTTCACGATGGAAGAAAGAATCCTTGTTCCTCAAAGCGCCGGTGTCGCTGTCGAACTGGTTTTCAAGGATGAAGCCAACGGTCAAACCGTTGCCGAGGTCTTCCGTGCCCTTCAAGCCGAAGCGAGAGCCGGACTGCTGACCGGACTTCATAGCGAAGCTGTCGGTATTGTCAACAGTAGCCTTATCAAAATCGGTGTGCTGATAAGCAAAGCCCGTATCGACGATACCGTAGAGGGTAACGTCAGCAGCCAAAGCAGAACCGGCGAAAGCGCCAAGAACGGCGACTGCAGCCAAAGTCTTTTTCATTTTTGTTTCTCCAAAACAATTAGCAAGAATGTCTTTTTCGAAAAAGCCGCCGAGGTGGATATGTTGCAGAGACTCTTGCTGGGTATGCCGCAACTCTCGGCGGCGCCTCATTCGAGACAAGGCTATTTTTGCATTAAGGAAAAGCGCTTACTAAATTTTTTGTGAAATTTAATATCGTTGGGGGGGGGTATACCCTAGGGCGAAAATGGTACAAACTGTCCTTTTCGGGTCTCAGAGTTCGAAAAACGAATAGCCATAACCGCGAGTTATGCCTTTGTTTTAAAGGGAAGAATGCCGTTTTACAGAGTTTTTGAGCGAAGAAGACAATAAAGGTCGCCATTTTTGCAAATAGCGACCTTGGATCATGATATTTCCTTTCGATAGCGACCGAAGCGAATTCAAAATTGAGCAGGGTTCCTCCGTCAAAGAGGTGTCGTTTGGCACAAACTTTCCATGCTTTCCGGTGCGGCTTGCATTCGCAGATTGAGAGCGCAAACAACGAAAGAACAAGCTCCGACCAGCACCGCATAACCGCCGGCAACATCAACCAAATCGATCAGTCCCGAAAGTGTACTCACAACAAAATTGGGTACCGCGGCGCCGGCATACGAAATAAGGAAAACGGTAGCAAGCGTTCCTGCACGCTCTTCTTTCGTGATGGTTTTGAGAATCATGCGAAGCGTCCCGGTAAATGCCAACCCCCAACTGACGCCGCCCGTTACCGTCAACACCAAAAAGAAGAGTGTTGAGCCCGTCCACAAAGAAGCCGCAACGCCACCGATAGACAACGCAAACACAACGATGCCGATCGTCTGTGCCGACTTTTCAGAAACGCGTCCCGCAATAAAGCACCCTAACAGATAGGGTGTCATCATGGCGGCAAAAGTCACACCGCCCAACAACGGCTCCCGACTTCCCAAAACTTCGCTTGCCATAGAGGCGCTAAAGGGCAGATAAAAGCCCCCGATGCTCCATGTTGCAATAAAGACAAGCGTGGCTTGCGGCATCAAGTGACGCACCGATTTCGGGATGGTGACGGAAGGAATGAGCGACTTTAGAACACCGGACCTTCTGCCGTTTGTTGCCGGACAAAACGGTAAAAACAAAACGCAGAGCAAAAGCGCAACCGACAACGCCCAAAAGATCAATCCGACAGGGTGCACTTCAATTTGAAGCAACGCACCCGAAACCAAAGAACCGCTTGCCAGGCCCAGCATAGGCGCACCGCCCGTGACAGCCGCACCCAAAGCATGACGAAGCGCCGGCGTATTGTCGACAACGTAAACGGCCGCAACGCTTGACGCCAGGCCGCAGGCAAAGCCTTGCATCAAGCGCCCGAACATTAACATGGCCGTATTGTCCAAAAGCGCAAAGATCAAACAAGTCGAAATCGAGAAAAGAAGGTTTGCCGAAAGCGCCGTACGTCGACCGACAAAATCCGATACCTTGGCACAGAAAAGAAGTGCGGAAATGGCGCCTACGAAGTAACACACAGCCGCTATCGAAAGATCTGCGTGCGACAAATGCAAACTCTCGCGATAAAAACCAAATAGCGGCACCGGCGAGGCAGAGGCCATATATATGAGAGCAAAAGAAAATGCGGCGACGATAAAGCCCAAAACAGAGCCGTGATGCGATTGATTGGTCATGATTCAAAGAAGCTGTTGTTGGAGCCTCAAGCGTAAGGGGATGACCGCCGCATCGAGTTTCAGATTTTCTCAGTTGCTGTCGAAATCTTCTCAGAAAGAGAAAAAGTCGAAAAAAGAGGCCTGTGACGACATGAGCGCCACAGACCAAAAAGGGGAGGGAAAAGTTTTCAAAGGACGGGGCTTACACGCGCTTTAAAAGCCACGCGATGTTTTGCCCAAGGTTTTTCATGTTGGCAACGGCTTCTTCGTCTTTAAGTGCTTCACCGGGAAGGCGTCCATAGGCAATGTTCCAGTAGGTTGAGCCCACCACAAACATTTCCTTATTCAGGAAAAAGTGGTTCATCGTGTCGATCACGTTCATCGCACCGGCGCGCCTTGCCACGGCAACGCCGGCACCGATCTTGTGACGAAAAAGTCCCGGATTGGTGTCGCTCACAACACTTGCGCGCTCAATGACAGCCTTTAAGGTCGAAGACACATCTGCCGAATAAGTGGACGAGCCCAAAATCACGGCGTCGGCTTCCTTCATCTTGGTCAAGAGCTCTTGGAAGATGTCGTTAGCCCACACGCAGTTGCCTTTGCCGGCACAGGCAAAGCAAGCTTTGCAAGCGTGGATGGTTTGACCGGCCAATTCGACCAATTCGGTTTCGTGACCTTCCTTTTTGAGTTCCGTTAAAACGAGACCGAGCATATCGCCCGTATTGCCGCCCTTGCGAGAGCTGCCGTTGATGGCCAAAACCTTCTTTTTCTTCGGTGTGGCCTGCGCAGCTGCCGTCACAAGACCTGCGCCCATAGCAGCCATCGTTCCCACGGCTTTGATCGCGATGCGACGATCGATATTTGCGGTGTTCATAACAAAATTCCTGCGGTTTGTTCGTCTCAAAGCTCAACGGCATTAGGCGCCCGCTTCCCATTCGCGCAACGTGGGCATGGGGATGGCTTTGGCGCAAGCTTCAAGCGTAGCGACATCTTCAGCCGACAACTTGATCTTGGTAACCTGAGCCGCTTCTTCGGCATGGCGCACCTTGGTCATGCCCAGAATCGGAATCGTGCCCTTGGCGATTGCCCAAGCCGAAGCCGTCTGGGCAACGGTCGCCGAGTGCCGGGCACCGATGCGGGCAAGTTCGTCGTTAAGCGCCTGAAGAGCCGGCAAGTATTTGTTATAGAACTGACCGCGGCCGCTATTGGCCGGCATCGGATGTTCGGGATCGAATCGCCCGGTCAAAGCACCTTGCTCCAACACCATATAGGCATAAAAGTCGATGTCGTGCTTGTGGCAAAACTCGAGCATGCCGTCGTCCATCGACGTGCGATGCAAAAGGCTCAAGTGGTTTTGCACTGCCGAAACCTTGCAGTCGTACTTGTCCAGAATTTCGCAAACACGTACGAGCTGTTCGGGCGAATGGTTCGAAACGCCGAAAGAGCGCACGCGACCCGACTTGATCAAGGGCACCACCATCGGCGTCCAACGCTCCACATCCATGGAGTTGTGAATCCAGTACAGATCGATATAGTCCGTGCGAAGGCGTTTGAGACTTTCTTCGAACATCGTCTCTACCGGATCGGCCGTGTCGGTAGCAATCTGAGGCGTGAACTTCGTGGATAAGAAAACATTTTCGCGCGGCACGTCGGCGAGCAATTCGCCCACGATCGTTTCGGAAGCGCCGGCACCATAGACGGCAGCCGTATCAAATTGCGTCAAACCCAGATCAAGGGCCTTGTTCACGACGGGACGCAACGCCTGAGCATCCAACGTCTGACCGAAAACCTGATCGCCGCCTGCAAAGCCGCAGCCCCAAGACCAAGCACCGACCATGACGGTTTGTGTGTTCTTCTTAGACATAAGAAAACAATCCTTTCCAAAGATAGAGAAGAGTTTTTAATGGAGTTAAGCGCTGCGCATTGCTTATGGTCGAGGAGTTTATAGACAATTTATTTAAATAGCAAATATAAATAACTAATATAAATAAATAGAGAATTTGCATAAATCTAAAGTCGACACTAAGCCAAAACTGCGCCGATTGAGAACCGAGTGACACGGACGTTGAAAAAAATATCCGGCGAACAACTCTTTTGCTGACAACCGACAAGGTGCTTAAGTAGCGAAGTTTGAGAAGATTCTCCCAACAAAAAACGAGCAAACAAAAACGCTCACCCGACTTCAAGAGGAGAACCCTAATGAAAACCCAAATTACCCTGTTGTGCGCGGCTGTCACGATGGCTATAGCCGGTGCCGCATCGGCAGCAGACGGATTCTTGGCCGATCGTCACGCCGGACGTCAAGTGGCTTGTACGATGTGTCACACCAAGTCCGCCACGAGCAAACCCGAACAAAACGATTGCTTGAAGTGCCACGGCGGCAGCTATGCCGAACTTGCCAAGAAAACCGACAAGACCGACATCAATCCGCACGACACGCATTTGGGCGAAGCCGATTGCTTGGAATGCCACTCCGGTCACAAAAAGCCCAAGCTCGTTTGTGACGGTTGTCACGAAGATTTCGGCAACGATTTGCGCGTTCCGTAACTTGAAAAAAGATTTCATTCACACCATTTGATTTGATACTCATCCGATGAAGGAGAAAGAAAATGACTGTTTCTCGTAGAAGTTTCCTCAAGGCCGGTTTGGCCGCCGCTTCCGTCGCTTTGCCTGCAGCCGGCGTTCGTGCCGTCGAATACGACAGCAAGATGAAGTGGGATAAGACCGTCGACGTGGTGATCGTGGGCTACGGCGGCGCCGGTGCTTGCGCAGCCATCGAAGCTCATGACGCAGGTGCCAAGGTCTTGGTTCTGGAAAAGATGCACGAAGGCGGCGGCAACACGGCCGTGTCTTCCGGCGGATTCATGGTTCCCAAGGACGCCGACGAAGCCTACAAGTATTTGGCTGCCACCTACGCCTTTGCCGACAGCGAAAAGGACGAAGAACTTCTGCAGACTTTCTGTAAGGAAATCATGGGTGTCAAGGCCTTTATCGAAGGCTTGAAACCCGAAACCAAGCTGATGGTCTACGGCCACGCCGGTTTCAAGACGTTGCCGGGATCGGATACCATCGACAAGTATCGCATCCGCGGCAAGAAGCGCGGCGGCGATATGCTGTTCGATCAGTTCCGCTACGCCGTCGAAGAAGTGCGCAAGGTCGAAGTGATGTACGAAACCCCTGCGCTTGAATTGGTGCGTCGCAACGGCGAAGTGGTGGGTGTTGTGGCCCAGTCCAAGGGTAAGAAACTCAACATCTGTGCCAAGCGCGCCGTGGTGTTGACCACCGGCGGCTACGAATACGACGAACAGAGCTTGCGCAATTTTGCTTTGGGCTCTCAGATTCAGGGGCTCGGTTCTCCGGGCAACACCGGCGACGGCTTGCGTATGGCTCAGACCATGGGCGCACGCCTGTGGCACATGACGAGCTACTCCTGCCCGATCGGCATGAAGGTGCCGGGCTTGAAGTCTGCCGTGCAGTTAAACATCTTGGCGCCGTCTCACATTTGGGTTGACCAAGACGGCAAGCGCTTTGTGAACGAAAAGGGGTTGGACAACCATACGTGTCTGTATGCCGTCAACCAAATGGATCCGATCCGCCATCGTTATCCGCGTATCCCGTGCTACCTGATCATGGACGAAAAGGCTCGTAAGGCCGGCCCCATCAGCGGCGGCGCAACTTCCGGGTATGCACTCAATCGCGAAGGTTACAAGTGGTCTCGCGACAACTCTGCCGAAGTCGAATCGGGTGTGTTGGTCAAGGCCGATACCATTGCCGAACTCGCCAAGAAGATTAACGTGCCCGAAGACGCCTTGGTTGCCAGCGTCGATCGTTGGAACAAGGACATTGCCAACGGCAAGGACACCGAATTCGGTCGTATTTTGAAGCGCGATCCCAAGGGCAAGACCGCCTTTGCCGGCCGCGAAGCACCGGTTGTTTCCGAACCTTTGGGCGACGGTCCCTACTATGCAGTGGCTTTGTACCCCACGATGCTCAACACCCAGGGCGGCCCCAAGAAAAACGTCAAGGGTCAGGTGATGGATCCGCAAGACAAGCCCATCGCTCGTTTGTACGCCGCCGGCGAACTCGGCAGCATGTGGGGTTCGATCTACCAGGGCGCCACGAACAACGCCGAATGTATCGTCTACGGTCGTATCGCCGGCCGCGAAGCCGCCAAGCAAAAGGCTTGGAGCTGATAAATCGGACATAAAAACGGCAGGTTCCCGGTCCGAACCTGCCTGTCAATAGATTTCTCTCTCTCATTTGGCGCACTCTTCTCTCCTCAAAGAGTGCGCTTTTTTTCAACTTACAAAATGCCTCGCTCCAACAAAACAATCAACGGTGCCAAGTCGGCCACGCTGTGCACGTCCAATTTTTTGTAGGCGCCCAAACGGTGCACCTGCACGGTGCGCTCGCTGATCTGAAGCTTCAATGCGATTTGGCGATTGAGTTTGCCTGCGGCCACCATGCGAATGATGTCCCGTTCGCGATCGGTCAAAGACGCAAAGTTCTTTTTCCAAGTGGTCTCGTCAATAGGCATGGCACGCTGATCGCAATCGTCTTGAACGACTTTGGCGACGGTCTTGAGTAACTTTTCCGGTTGCACGGGCTTGAGCAAGAAGTCTTTGGCGCCGCTTTTTAAAGTTTCGACTGCCATTTCCACGTCGCCGTGCCCGGTCAAAAAGACGATGGGCAAAGGATACTCGCGCCGCGCCATTTCAGCCTGAAGTTCAAGACCCGACATCCCCGGCATACGCACGTCCAAAATCAAGCATCCCGGGCGAGAAGGCGTGTCGCCGCGCAAAAAGTCGCCCGCAGACGAATACACGGCCACATCCCACCCTTGGCCGAGAAGCAACATTTCAAGCGCCGTCAACTGATCGATATCATCGTCGACCACACGAATCAAAGGCTGAGTGATCAAAGGTTTTGCTGTCATGCGTTTTCTCTGTTTGTATTTGAAACCAAGGGAAGTGTGATCCTGGCCACAGTCGTCTCGGCCAGACGTTCGATGCCGAAGTGTCCCGAGGACTTTTCCACCAAAGTTCTCACAATTAAAACACCGAGTCCAAGCCCTGCTGCTTTGCCGGAATTCAAAGGCTGCGTGTGTGCCGCCAACGCTTCGGCATCGGTTTTGGCATTGTCCGTTACGGTGATATTCAGAGAATATTCTCCCACAGTAAGACCCACGACAATCTGCGGGTTTTCGACCGTGGCTGTGGCCGCTTCAGCCGCATTCTTCACAAGGTTGGTCAGACACAGCTCAAACTCCAAGCGATGAAAACGGACAAACAGGCTCTGGTTCGGAAGGCTTGTCGTGATCGTCACGCCCGCAAAACGACGCTGAAGGCCTGAAACAATCGTTTCGATCACCGGCACCGCATCGATGATTTCACGCTCCACATCGCGATGTTTGACGTAGTGGCGCACGTGATTGACGATGTCGGCGATGCGCTCGCATTGACGCAAAACGAGCGACACGGTGCGAGCGGTCATCTTGTCGGGATTGTCCACGTCGTCCAAATGGCGCTCCAGAGCGTTGCAGCTGTTGGAAATGGCAGAGACGGGCCCGTTTAATTCGTGCGTGATCAAGCTTGACATGGCGCCGATGACGCTTACGCGCTCTAAACTTTCCAACTGATCTTTCGTTTTCTGTATTTCAATGTTGGCTTGACGTTCGTTTTCAATCGAGGTTTTGAGTTCTCGCGTGCGTACATCCACCATGTGCGACACTCGTCGCGAATGTACGATCAAAGCCAGAACTGCCAAAAGTGCTGCGGCAAACCACGGCCAATAGCGATCGATAAAGTCCGAAACCGAGCGAATGCGCAGGTAAGAGTAGGGGCCCACGCGCAGCGTTTTGTACAAATCGTCCACGCGCAAAAAGTCCGAGGTCACGCCCCAGCCCATGCCGTTGGTGGTGGCGGGCATCGATAAAAGTGCCGCAGTGATGTCGCGGCTTGCTTCCCAAGGGGCGATCGGCGTGGCCACAAATGTCCAGTTGGGATAGAGCTCTGTCGAGCGCATGCAGGCAAAACCTTCCGGATTGGGTTTGAGACCGATGGGACGAAACTTCGCCACGAATTCCGGTTCGGATTGTTGCAACTCTTCTACGGTGCAGGCGCGCGCCATGGCAACGTCGGCTTCTTTGCGATCCACCGCTTCCAACAAGCGCTTCATGGGGGAGCCGGCAGACACCAGTTCCGAGAAGAAGTTGTCCGGATTAAAGCCTTGCGCGGCAATCTCGCCCAAAGGCACGTAGACGCCCGAAAAGCCGCCCGGCCAGTTGACGGCCGCGCGCATGCCTTTCAGATCGGCAACGGTTTTGGCAGGGGAGTCTTTGGGCACCATAAAGACGGTGCCGACGGCGTAATTGGGGTCGGGTGACAAGGGCGTGGTGAGCGTTGCCAAGTCCTTTAAACCGCGACGAAACACGCGGCGATAAAAGCCCGAGGCGCCGATGAAAAACTCAAAGCCGTTGGCGGCAACGGCATTTTCGAGGTCTTTGACCAAATAGGGACGAATTTCGAGACTGTATTGCGGCAGATGGGCTTTGAGATAGGCAAAGGTTTCTTCAAAACCGATGCGCTCGGAGGGCGAAAAACTGTTTTCGATGTAACCGATGCGAATAACGGGCAACCACCCTTCTTCGGTTTCGTCTGCAAGCGTATTGGCGTTGACGCCCAATGCGCAAATCGGCGCCAAAAGACAGAGCGCCGATCGGAGAAAAAGCTTTTTGAGTCGAGGTTCGATCATAGGCTTTTTGAAGGATTGCGAAGGGACACAAACGATGTCCCTTACGGGTTAAATTACATTTCGTCGCCCAACGAATCGATGCCGCTTGCTGCGGGCTTGATATGGTGCGTATGGCTGTTGTTGCCGAAGGTCTGACCGCTCACAATGGCGCGCAATCCTTCAAAGTCCATAATTTGCACGTGCTTTTGGTTCACAATGATGAGATTGTCGTGCGAAAAGCGTGAAAGCACGCGGCTCACGGTTTCAAGCTTTAATCCGAGATAAGAGCCGATTTCGGCACGCGTCATGCGAAGCACGAATTCGCTTCTGGAATAACCGCGTTGCTCAAAACGCTGCGAGAGATTCAAAATAAAGGCGGCCAAACGTTCTTCGGCGTGCATCGAACCCAAAAGGAGCATCACGCCGTTTTGACGCACGATTTCCATCGACAAAAGCTTCTGGAAATGCAGATTCATGGCGTGCATGTCTTGCGAGATGTCCTGCATATATTCATAAGGCAGAATGCAGACTTCGGTATCTTCCAAAGCAATCAGGTCGCTCGAATACACCATGCCGGCCAAACCGTCCAGGCCCACGATGTCGCCCGACATGTGAAAGCTCGTGACCTGTTCGCGACCGTCGGAACTCATCACGGCGCTCTTTAAAAAGCCCAAACGAATGGCGTAGAGGGCTTCGAACTTGTCGCCTGCGCGATAAAGCGCTTCGCCGCGCTTGATGCGCTTGCGGGTGCTCACCATTTCTTCGAGACGTTCGATTTCCTTGAGACTCAAGCCCAACGGCAAGCACAATTCACGCAAATTGCAGTTGGAGCAAGCCACGCGCAACGTAGCCATATTGATGTTGGGGTTATTCATCATATGCGGTATAAACCTTTTGCTTGAGTTTCAAAAAAAACGTGAGCCAATCTTGGCAACACCTAATAAAAAAATAATCTGAAGTCGGTAAACTCGCTCTCACGTTTGACAAGAAACCCCCATTGACAAGGGCTTTTCGAACATAAAAGCAGTGCGACTTCAAACGATTTCGCCTACCTTTTACAAATGACCGCATGTTGATTAGCATCAAACATGCGGAAAGTAATTGCAATAATAACAGTTCATTTGGCTTTTGTCATAGACACAAGGAGCTAATAATGCTTAATCCGGCAACCAGCGGCGTCGAGCTTCCCGATGATGCGCTCTTAAAGAAGTTTGACGTACCCGCTCCGCGCTATACGTCGTATCCCACGGCCGACCGTTTCCATAGAGAGTATGGCGTTGCCGACTACGAAGCGGCTTTAAAGAGTCGTAACGTCAATCCGAACAAAAACGGCCTTTCTTTGTACTGCCACATTCCGTTTTGTAACGACGTGTGCTTCTATTGCGGTTGCAACAAGGTCGTGACGCGCGACCATGAACGTAGCAAGGAATACATGGAAGTCCTGTTGCAGGAAGCCGATTTGGTGAAAAGCTTCCTGACGGGGCCCGAAACGCTCGAGCAGCTCCACTGGGGCGGCGGTACGCCCACCTTTTTGACCGATGACGAAATCCTTTATTTGATGGGCGAAATCCAAAAGCGTTTCCCCTTTGAAAAAGACGGCGAATTTTCCATCGAAGTCGATCCGCGTTCTTGCCCGGTGAGCAAAGTCAAGACCTTGCGCCAGGCCGGTTTCAATCGCATGAGCTTGGGTGTTCAGGACTTCAATTTGGACGTGCAAAAGGCCGTCAATCGCGTTCAGCCTTTTGAACTCGTGCGCGAAGTCTTGGAAGGCGCTCGCGACAACGGCTTTGAGTCGATCAACATGGACTTGATCTATGGGCTTCCTAAACAAACGCGCGACACGTTTAAGCGCACGATCGAACAGGTCATTGAATTGAGTCCCGATCGTATTGCGCTTTATCACTATGCGCACCTGCCCAATATCTTTAAGCCGCAACGTCGCATCTTCCCGGAAGATTTGCCCGGCGCGCAAGAGCGCGTCAACATCATGTTCGATGCGATTCGCACGTTGACCGCCAACGGCTATCGGTATATCGGCATGGATCACTTTGCCAAGGAAACGGACGAATTGAGTATTGCTCAGGTCAAGGGCACGATTCAGCGCAACTTCCAGGGCTACTCCACCCGTGCCGAGTGCGACATGGTGGCTTTGGGGGCAAGTTCTATTAGCTTTGTCGACAACAACTACGCTTGCAACCCGCGCGAAATCGACGATTACTACGCAGCGATTCGTGCCGGCAAACTCGGCACCTGCCGCGGCTTCAAGTTAAATGACGACGATAAACTTCGTCGCGCCGTCATCATGACGATCATGTGCCGCTTTGAACTCGACAAGCGTGAAATCGAAGCCGAGTTCGGGATCAACTTTGACGAAACGTTTGCGCATGAATTGAAGAAACTGCAGGCCTACGTCAAGCACGAACTCGTGGAATTGACGCAAGACAAGATTATTGTGAGCGCCAAGGGCAAGATCTTCGTGCGTGCGGTTGCCATGCAGTTTGACCGTTATTTGCGCGAGTCGGATCGCGCCGGCGGCTACTCCAAGATCGCCTAACAGGTAAAGCAGACACATTTGTTTGCGCAATTGACTGCAAAATCCCGCCTTTCTTGTGTAAAGAGGGCGGGATTTCTTGTCTGTCGGTGCAAAAGCCGTGCTACATTTCTCGTCATCTTTATTACATCAAAGTTTTGCACATACAAAACCTAGTTTGAAGCATGGCATTTACTCCCAATCCTCCGACGATTTACTGGCACGATTACGAAACTTTCGGTTTGACCCGACATCTTGACCGCCCGGCACAGTTTGCCGGGATGCGCACCGATATGGAAATGAATCCGGTCGGTGACCCCGATCTCTGGTACTGCAAACCGAGTCCGGATTATCTCCCTCAGGCTCAGGCCTGTATGCTGACCGGCATCACGCCGCAGTTGGCAGCTGCAAAAGGTATGCCCGAAGCCGAATTTGCCCGCGCCATTCACAGGCGCTTCAATACGCCGGGCACGCTCGTGATCGGTTACAACAACTTCAAGTTTGACGACGAAGTCTCCCGCGCGCTTTTCTGGCGCAATCTTCTCGATATGTATTCGCATCAGCACCGCTTCGGCTGCTCGCGTTGGGACTTGTATCCCTTTGTGTTGGCCGTCTGGGCCTTGCGTGACGAAGGCATCGTGTGGCCCACGCGCGAAAGCGACGATCCGGAAATTGCCAAGCTTGTAACCTTCCGCTTGGAAAAACTCACCAAAGCCAACGGCATCGTGCACTCGCACGCGCACGACGCATTAAGCGATGTGGAAGCCACGGCTTTGTTTGCCAAATTGATTTCGCAAAAGCAACCGAGACTTTGGCAGTGGGCCTTGGCCAATCGCAGCAAGGATGCCGTTTCCAAAGCGCTCACAAGCGGAGAGCCCTGCGTTTTGATCGATCCTTCGGTCGGACAAAAGGGCGGATTCCTGCGCTTTGTCTTGGCCGTGGCCACGCACCCGGTGAATCGCAACGAAGTGATCGCTTGGGACTGCCGGTACGATCCGTCCGTTTTAAAGTCGATGTCCTCTGAAGAAATGTGGCGCTTGGCTTTTGCTCCCAAGACGATGCGCGAAGACAACGAAGAACGCTTGCCGCTGTGTCGTGTGAGAACCAATCAGTCGCCTTTTGTGTGTGCGGACTTGCGCATCATCAATCAAAGAGTGCGTCAGCGCTTCAATATCAATATGGACGAAGTGCTGGAAAACGCCAAAAAACTCACCCAGATCATCCCCTTGATTCAGGGAACGGGGGCCGAAGCGCTCCAAGACAAGCGCGGCGAACGTCAGGCGGCCGACGATGTCGATTTGGAACTTTACGAAGGTTTTGTCGGGGACTTGGATCGCGATGTGGCTAAGGACCTGGCGAAGCTCTCTCCGCAAGAACTCGCGGAAAAGGTGCACGACGGGCGCGTGAATTTTGACGATCCGCGTTTGGACGAACTGCTTTTCAGACTGCGCGCACACAGCTATCCCGAAACGCTCGATGAAGAAGAAATGAAGCGCTATAGAAAAATGGCGCATCGCATGATTTCGGGCGAAATGAAAGACCGCATCAGTCTCGAAGACTACTTTGAGAAGATCGACGCGTTGGCCGATGAAAATGCTCAGGCCGAAGAGGAGGGCACGATCAGCCCCGAAAAGGCCGAGCGTCGCCAAGAGATTTTGGATGCGCTTTATAACTGGGGCGAGTTTGTGGGCGAGTTTGCCGAAGGTCACTAATATATAAAGAGGAAAAACATGACACAAAAGACATACGAAAA
>JAUNOJ010000201.1 GCA_030531135.1 Sutterellaceae bacterium
TTATTTCCTGCAACTCTTGCCACAACTTGGCAACGGGCGGCGTCGATAACTTAAAGACCAGTATCGGCGACTACTGGGCACAGGGCCCGATCAATTCGCCCACGGTGCTCAACGCCTCCGGCCAGATAGCTCAGTTCTGGGACGGTCGCGCCAAGACTTTGGAAGAGCAAGCTGCAGGCCCCATCGCCAACCCCTTGGAAATGGCTTCCACCCATGAACTCGCCGTAGAAGTGATCGCTTCCATTCCGGGCTATCGTCCGATCTTTAAGAATGTGTTTGGCGATGATAAGGTCGACATCGATCGCATCACCAAGGCCATTGCCGCTTTTGAAGAAACGTTGGTCACGCCCAACAGCCGCTTCGACAAGTGGCTCAAGGGCGACAAGAAGGCCATCACCTCTGAAGAATTGGCAGGCTACGAACTCTTTAAGTCAAGCGGCTGCACGATGTGCCACAACGGCGACAAGGTGGGCGGCACAACCTTTATGAAAATGGGCTTGGTCAAACCCTACAAGACCACCAATACCGCCACGGGCGTGCAGGCCATCTCCGGTAAAGACCAGGATCGTATGACCTTTAAGGTGCCGATTTTGCGTAACGTCGAATTGACCTATCCGTACTTCCATGACGGCGCTGCGCAAACGCTCGAACAGGCTGTGGAAGTCATGGGCGACATTCAGCTCGGTCGTCGTTACACTGCTGAAGAAGTCAAGCAAATCACGGCCTTCTTGAAGACCTTGACGGGCGATCAGCCGCAGGTCGTCTACCCGATCCTGCCGCCGTCTTCGAACGCCACCCCGATCTTCGATCCTTGGGCTAAAAAGGCTGCCAAGTAATCGATAGCATCTCGGTACTTTGCCGAGACTGACAAAAACGGATCGTTTGCTCAGTGCATTCGATCCGTTTCTTTTCTGCCGTCAGATTGACGCTTAACTCAACGCGGCTAGTGCGCGCTTTAGTCCCATCGTCATGCGATTGACTTCGCGCTTTAAAGCAATACGCACACAGTTTTTGTAATGCATGTCATCGCATTTGTTAAAGTCGTCAATAAGAGAGAGCATCGGCACGTCCTTTTGACGACAAGCTGCGTCGTGCTTGTAGATGCTGCCCTTCACATAACGCAAACGAATCAGCTCCCGCAAAACACTCATCACTCGACGGTTGCGCAACAACACGGAGATTTTGCCGGCGCGCGTCGCCTCTTCCAGAGTTTTAAGCTTGACCACAATGTCTTTGAGCTGCTCCGTGACGCCGGTCAAATCGACGGCCGAAGCCCCCTTCTTTTGCCAATCGGTCACACAAGCCAAAAGCTCATTGGCTTCCGAAAGGGCGCTCACCGGAATACTGTCTTGCATCACGGCCGACCAGGCGGTGGCCAAAAAGATTTGCGTGTCGCGCTTTAAGTTTTCACCGTCAAGCTTATCGATCGTATCTTCGGTGCTATGCCACCAATACCCGTAGCCGCCGCTCTTGGCGCCGCCAAACATCGCCTGAAACGCTTTGGCTGCTGTGGTTTGCACCGGCGGTTGTTCGGAAACTTGCGAAAAGATGCTAGGTACTCCCGCACCCCAAAAACTTTGGTCGCAACTTCTCGAAAAACGTGTCCCTTCCCAATCGGTGACACCTGCGGCAATTTTCAAAGCACTGCGAGCCAAATCGTCGGTACAGGCCATCGCCGGCGACTGCGTCAAAAGCGAAGCGCCGCACCCGCCCAAGCAATCGGCGTTGATGTTGAGAACGCACTTTTCGCTCAACTCCGGAAAATGCTCGTCGCAATACGCGGCCGATCCGGCATAACGTCCGTGCGAGTGCCCCGACCATGTCACAAATCTGAGCCCTCGCCTCATTTCGCTTTGACGCGTCGAGAAAATGCGCGCCAATTCAATCGCGCAGGCGTTGCCCGAAGCGTTGTCCATGGCGCCCAAATGCCAACTGTCATTGTGCCCCGTGACCATCACGAATTCGTTTGTGCAATTGCCAAGTTCGGCCACGAGCACCGGAATCTCCACCCAACGGGGATTTGTGACGGTGGTCATCGTCGCTTCGGCCCCGTTTTCCACCAAGGCTTTGATCGCCTGCCCGTCTGCGTAGGAAACGCTCACCACAGGAATCGTCACGTAGTCGTGCATCGTTTCGGGCGTGGGAGAGCCCCACACGCGAGAAACAATCATGTTGTGCACAAATTGTCCGGTGATGAATATCGCGCCCAATGCGCCCTTCGTTTGCAATGCACGCACCACCGGCTCCATGGCCAGGCCGTCGGTCAAAACGATTTTGCCGGCGACAACTCTGGCGTCCGTGTCGCCGACGGCGTCGGCAGCCACGTAGACGGTTTGCGCAGAAAGCCCCTCGACAGAAGGCGTCATCGCGTGCGTAATGGCGGCAAAAGGCTTGCCTGCGACCGTCAGCTCGGCTTTTTCAGGCGTACTGACATAAGCCAACAAACGCTCAAGATGCGTTCGGCAACCGCAAGCCTCGTAAAGCGCACGCATGCGGGTAAAAGAAGCTTCTTCGGCGGCGTTCGAAAGTCGTTCGCCCGTACAAATCACGGCCACCGTATCCAAAAGTCGCTCGCCGTCGACTTGGCTTAAAGCTGTGGCAAGCTCTTGATTCGAGGCAAAAGTCAATTCGGTCATAGGGCACCTGACAAATTTCAGATTATTGCCAATCTTTTTGGGGCAGTTCGGCCTTGCGGAACGCTTCAATAAAGCTTGCAATCCAATCGGTCATGGCGGCCATCATTTCGTCGCCCCACTCTTTTGTCGCGTACTTGGCTTCCAGTCCGCCAAAGCCCCCTGTGTTGACCGTATCGCGAATTTCGCGAATGATCTTCACGGGTGCCCCTTCGAAAATGGCGGTGTTGATATGCACCTGCTTGAAGTCGTCCGTCAAATCGTAGACTTCATTGTCTTTGAGATCTTCGGCGTGAATCAAGTCCGGACGGAAAGCCATGACGGCTGCCACTTCCTGTGCGTCTCCGTGGCCGGTCGTCCATTGGCTGTTAAGCTTCGGGGCAATCCCCCACCAATCGATCAAAGACACCAAGCCGCCTTTGCGATAAATCTCCAAAGCAGCCTTTTCAATGGCCGGATCGTTGCCGCCGTGACCGTTAATGACCACAAATCGGCGTGCGCCGTGCTTAAAGAGCGACTCAAAAATTTGCTTCATCACCAACGTCATGGTTTCGAGCCCCAAATCGATGGTGCCCGGGAAATTGATGTGATGCGTTGCCACGCCGAAAGGCAAAACGGGCGTGATCAACAATTTTTTGACGCCTTTTTCTTCCAGACGACGGCAAAATTCTTGCGGAATCAGCCAGTCGGTTCCCAACGGGCCCACACAGCCGTGTTGTTCGGTGGAGCCCACCGGAATCACCACAACGGTTTCGGGATCGGTCAGAGGCGCTTGTGCGCGTTGCCAAGAAAGTTCGGCAAGATACATTTTTGTTTTCCTTTCCTACAAAGCAAAGACGCCTCGAAGCTCTTTGGTTCAAGACTTTCTTCGAGGCGCATAAAAGTTTAGTCTCTTTTGACAGAGGCGAATTACTTCGCGACCGGTCGATCCAGATCGTCGAAGTGACGGCGAACCGTGGCTTCGGATACGGGCTTGGTAAAGAGGCTTACCACAATCAAAATCACCATCGTCACGGCAAAGGCCACGATCAGGGGATTGAACCCGAAGGACCAGGACTTCAATTGCGTCAGCAACAGGATGTAGAAGATTTCACCCAAGATGACGGCAGTAAAGACGCCGGCCTTGGTGGTCTTTTTCCAGTACATACCCAGAATAATGGGAGCAGCCCAAATACCCAAACC
>JAUNOJ010000202.1 GCA_030531135.1 Sutterellaceae bacterium
GAAGATGATCTTCTTTTTGTTTATCTCCAGCGGAGTTCAATTTAAAAAAACAATATTGGTTAGCTTCAGGTTGAATTTCATTTATCATGGTTAATATTCCTTTAACAATTATTAACTTCGATGCTTTAAAAAAACATCTTATGAAAACTATAACAACCACCCACCAAAAAGTCACATTTTTCTTTTGCGTCGCTCGAGGGCTTAATTCTTGAGTTTGTATCCGGCCACAAACAACCCCGTCGCCACCCCGGCAAAGACCACGGCCGCGGCCGCCACCACCGAAAAGCTCATCCAGGCATTGAAGTCACTCTGCCCGAAAAAGCCGTAACGAAACCCGTCGGTCATGTAAAAGAAGGGATTAAATCGAGAAAGCGTCTCCCACATCGGCGGCAAGCTCTTCACGGAATAGAAAACGCCCGAGAGGAATGTGAGCGGCATCAACACAAAACTCTGAAAGGCTCCGAGTTGATCATACTTCTCCGCCCAAAGCCCGCAGATGACACCGAGGCTTGCCATCAACACGGCACCGGCCACAGCAAAGCCCAAAATCCACACGGGATTCACAATCATGGGGCGGCCCCAAAAGAAGGTCGCCACAAAAACGCCCAAGCCCACAACAAGCCCGCGCACGACGGAAGCCGAAATAAAGGCCGCCGCCATCTGAAGGCCCGAAAAAGGCGCGAGTTGCACGAAGATAAAACTTCCCATGATCTTGGACTGCAACAAGGAAGATGCACTGTTGGCAAAGCTGTTTTGCAGTAACGACATCATCACAAGCCCCGGCACCAAAAACTGCGTGTATGTAACGCCCTCGAAGGTTGCCATCTTGTCATCCAACAGTTCGCCAAAGACCGCCAGATACATCACGCCCATGATGATGGGTGCCAGAACCGTTTGCAGTGCAATCTTTTTGAAGCGCTCGATTTCTTTTTGAAAAAGCGTCAGGAATGCCGCAAACGAATTGTAGGTCTGCGCCGTCGGGTACGTCTGCAAAGGCCGGCTTTGATTGTTTTGAGTCATTACTTCGCTTCCTTTCCGTGAGCAGACAAAGACGTCACAGTGTCGCTTCCCGTTAAACGCAAAAAGACCTCTTCCAAGTTGGCGGGCCCCATCTCAAAATCCGCAATCGAACACTTGGCGTCATAAAGTGCATTTAAGACACGACGCAAACCGTCTGCCCCGGCGCAGCTTGCCGTCCACCAGTCGCTGTCCAAATGCGACCACTCGACACCGTCCAAATGCGGCAATTCGCCTGCGGTCAAACGGAACTTCAAACGATCGCCCGAAAAGCGCGCCAAGAGATTTTTGGTGGTATCCAAAGCAACCAAACGACCGCGATTCATCATGGCGATACGCTCGCATAAGCTCTGGGCTTCTTCGAGATAGTGCGTCGTCAAGATGATGGTGTGCCCTTGCTCGTTAAATCGCTTCATCACGTCCCAAAGCTTGTGACGCAGTTCGACGTCTACGCCCGCCGTGGGTTCGTCGAGAACGATCACAGGCGGCCTATGCACCAAGGCTTGCGCAATGAGGACGCGGCGCTTCATGCCGCCCGACAAGCGTGAGACTTTATCATTGCCCTTTTCGGTCAAACCCAACAGGTCCAAGAGCTCGTCGATCCAGGCGTCGTTATGACGCAAACCGTAATAGCCGCTTTGCTGCTGCAGGATTTCGCGCACGCTAAAAAACGGATCGAACGTGATTTCCTGCGGGACAATGCCCACGGCCATCTTGGTGCGGCGCATGTCTAGCACGGTATCGACGCCCAAGACTCGCATCGAACCGGTATCTGCTTTGACGATGCCACCCAAAATGCCGATCAAGGTAGATTTGCCGGCGCCGTTGGGTCCCAAGAGACCGAAAAGTTCGCCTTGCTTGACCGTGAAACTCACGTCGTTTAAAGCATGCGTTTTGTGTGCGCCGCGTTGATAAGTCTTGCTCAGGCCCTCGATCGTGAGAGCGTGCGTTTGGGGGTGAACGCTTGGTGCCATCGATTGTTATTCCTTGTCTGCGAAACCGAAGCCGTGCACGGCAAAAAAGTCGTTGAAGCGCTCAAAGCGCTGCGCGATTTTTTGGTCCACCACGTGTTCGAGTTCGCTCGCCAATTTCTGTGCGGTTTCTTTTTCAAGCGACATGACATCTTCAAAAAAGCGCTGCAAAACGTCGCGCTTTTTGGTGAGTTTTTGCGCCAGAGCTCTGCCCTCTTCGGTCATCACGATGGGACCGTAAGGTGCGTAAGAAACGAGCCCCTTGGCTTTGAGCGCTCGCAAGGTCGTAGCGACCGTGGCGCGCGTAACGCCCGCCGAATCGGCAATCGAACACCCGCGTGCCTGCCCCGTTTCGCATTCTTCTTTGTAGATAATCGCGAGGTAGTCTTCCTGCACGCTTGTGAGCTTAATCGTCGTTGTGTCTGTCATTGCCGTCTTTGATAAAAATTGGTCAGGGTCAAAAAAGTTAGCAGATTCTAACTTATCGAACCTAATTGAGTTTGAATTCCACCGGAACATCCACGGTCAATGTTTTGACCGGCAATTTCATCCCGATTAAAGGCTCCGCCGCTTTCTGTGCAGCACGATTGAGTAACACCGATGCATGGGGCTTAGCCAAACGCACCGAAGTCACCACACCGTTGGCATCGATATCGACGGCCAACACCACCAAGCCTTGCGTCCCCGTTTGACGGGCGCGTCTCGGGTAACGCTTGTTGGCTTCGATAGTACTCACAATGGAAGCCAAAGCCGAGGCGCGATCCGCATCCGAATTACCGACTGTGGCAGCCACATCCACCGTACTGTTACCCTGCGTGGTCCCCTCTGTGCTACTACCTGCCATGGCGGGCGCTGCAACAACATCAGGTTTAGCTTCCTCTTTGGGCGGGGCCACAGGCATCACCTTCTTCACCGGCTGAGGTTTGGGCTTGGGCTTAGGTTGCGGCTTCGGTTTGGGCTGCGGCACGGGCTTGGGTTTTTCTACCGGAGGCGGCGGCTCCACAACGGGCTCGGGGATCGGTTCGGGCTTGACTTCGGGCACGGGCTCGGGCTTGGCCTCGATCTCGTAGTCCGACTTTTCCACCGTGTGTTCGATCACGCGCTCCTTTTGCACGACGGGTTTCACTAACTCGATTTGCACCGTCGTTTCTTCACGCAGGATGCCTTTGGAAAGTTGCGGCACGGCAATGACCTGCTGCACGAACTGCAGGCCGGTCGCTGCGAGCGCGCACACTGCCAAAGCCAAAACGGAGAGTCTGGCTACGCGTGTCGCAAAAACTACTTCTCCGTGAACGACTCTCATGGCGCATTGTCCTGAGGTTGTGCGTTTGTGTCTTCACGCGGTTGCGTGCCGCTCACGTCACCGGGCTCGCGCGTACTGATCACAAACTTGCCGGCGCGCTTGAGTTTGGCCAAATCGACCACGGACACGAAACTGGCAAAAGGCGCCTTTTCATCCATAAAGATGTTTAAAAGCTTTGTGGGCTCGCGATCGAGTCTTTGTTCCAAAACGGACAACGTCACGGGCTCGTCGCCGATAAAAAGCGAACCGTCGGCTTTGACACTCAAAAGAATTTCGTCACGTTGGGTTTCGGCCGTGGCGTTTTTCGCCTCCGGCAAAATGATTTCCAGAACCGGACGCGAAAAACTCATCGTCAGCACGAAAAAGATGATGAGCATGAAGAGACAGTCGATCAAGGGTGTCAGATCGATTTGAGGCTCTTCGTCAAAACTGTCAAAGAAATTGGGACCCATGGCAGCTCTCTCCTTTTAAACGCAAGAGTGCGCCTTAGCGA
>JAUNOJ010000203.1 GCA_030531135.1 Sutterellaceae bacterium
CCAGATCTTGAATACCGCAATTATTTAATGCCGTCATGGCGCGAGCCTTGGCTTCTGAATAGGATTCTTCGGCGGCGATGGCTGGCAACATCACGTTTTCCAAAATCGAGCGATCGTTCAAAAGCAACAACTCCTGCCCCATGATTCCCATCGTGCGACGCACGAACATCATCTGGCGTTCGTTAAAGTCGTTGATGCAGTCTCCGGCAACAATCACTTGGCCAAACGACGGGCGCTTGAGCCCTGCAATCATGTCAAGCGCTAACGACTTGCCCGAACCGGTCGGTCCGAGCAAGCACACGAATTCGCCTCGCGTGACGTTAAAAGAAATGCCGGCAATGCGACGGCCGGGAAACTCGATCCCGGCGTTCATCAGCTCGATTAAAGGAACGTTGATTGCAGTCATGGGCAGATGAACGGTTAAGATTTGCGGAAGACAAAACGAATATTTTCTTTTGCCCAAACGCCTTCTTCCTGCTCGAGCAAATAATTGGTCAAGGGATGTCGTGCCAACCACTGAGAGTCAATAGACAAAATAAAGACTGTCTGACCATTTTCTTCAACGCGTTTGAGAGTGATTTCAGGCAAGTGCACGGTGCGGCGGGCATGCGCAAAAATCACCGCCAAACGCAGTGCCATGATCATGTTGACCATCGACGGATTGACCAATGAGGCCGAAACTTTGCGCAAGTTGCCGCGCTGGCTCAAGACAAGATTGCCCATCACGGCCTGATCCAGACGAGAAAAGCCTGGCAAATCCGAGTGCATCAAAATGTATTGGCTGTGACGATGGTAGCTGCTCGGACTGATCAATCGACCGGTTTCGTGGAGCATGGCCGCCCATTGCAAAAGTTTTCGATCGTCATGCGAATGACTGTCGGCATCCAAATCGGTAAAAAATTTGTCGGCCAAAGCGGCAACGCGCGCTGCTTGTTGTTTGTCGATGCCGGAGCGCTTAATCAAGGACGTGACGGTGGAGTCGCGCGTGTCGCGCTGCTCCTGACGACCGAGCATGTCGTAGAGCAAGCCCACGCGCAAGGCACCTTGCGCGGGGCGCATTTCTTTAATCTTGAAAGTTTCGAAAACGGCACTCAAAACAGCCAAACCGCCGGCAATGACTTCGCGACGATCCTCTTTGAGACCGGGAAAGCGGATTTTGTGAATGTCGCCGATTTCGATGAGTTCTTTCTTCAACTCTTTTAAAAGTGCCGGTGTCACGACGCCGTTGGTGAGTCCGGCGGCATGGCCGATTTCGGCGACTGCGCCGATGGTGCCGGCACTGCCGTAGGCTGCATCCCAATTGCGGTTGGAAAATTCTTGTGCGGCTTCTTCAAATTCGGCTTGTGCGTGCAATTGAGCTTCTTTCAATGCCTTTGCTGTGATTTTCCCGTCCGGGAAGAATTGCAAAGACGTATTGACGCACCCGACATGGAAAGATTCGCATTCTTTGGCCATGTAACCACAACCGATAATGAGCTCTGTCGAAGCGCCGCCGATATCGACGACCAACCGCTTTTCGGAAGACGGCGGCAGTGTGTGTGCGCAGCCCGAAAAGACTAGACGAGCTTCTTCGCGACCGGCAATGATTTCGATCGGGTGCCCCAAGACGGCTTCGGCTTTGGGCAAAAACTCGATGGAGTTTTTGGCCACGCGCAAAGCCTGAGTACCGACGGCGCGAATGTTTTTGGCAGGAATGCCCTCGAGCTTTTCACGAAAGCGAGCCAAAGCATTCAATGCTTTTTGCTGAATTTCGGGAGTAAAAGCGCCGTTTTCGTCGATGCCGCCGGCAAGACGCACGGTTTCTTTCCAGTAACTTTCGGTGACGATGCGATCGCCGTCCACTCGTCCGATTTCTACGCGAAAGCTGTTGCTGCCCAAATCGACGGCACCCAACAAATGTACTTCGTTTTTATCGCTATGTTCGATCGTCATACACTGCCTCTTATTCTTCGGAATCGATGCCTACAAGCGCATTGGCGAAGTTTCTGGCGCTAAAGGGTTGTAAATCGTCAATTTGTTCGCCGACACCCACAAAGTAGATGGGTAACGGCGCATTTTGCCTATCGGCCGTAATGGCCACCAGTACACCGCCCTTTGCCGTGCCGTCGAGTTTTGTGACAATGAGCCCGGTCAACGAAGCAAAGGCGTCGAAGGTTTTGACTTGAGCCAAGGCATTCTGACCGTTGGTACCGTCGACGACCAAAATGACTTCGTGAGGTGCGCCTTCCATGGCTTTGCCCTGGGCACGACGAATGCGGCCGAGTTCTTCCATCAAATTGGTTTGGGTGGGCAGGCGCCCTGCCGTATCTGCAATAACGACGTCGATACCGCGCGCTTTGGCGGCACTCACGGCATCGAAGACGACGGCAGCCGGGTCGCCTCCGCTTTGCGAAATCACTTCGATGCGGTTTCTTTCGCCCCACACGGCCAATTGTTCTCTGGCAGCGGCACGGAACGTGTCGGCAGCGGCGAGTAAAACGGTTTTGTTTTGTGCGGCAAGCCACTTGGCGATCTTGCCGATGGTGGTCGTTTTGCCGGCACCGTTGACGCCGGCCATCATAATAACGAGAGGTTTGGCCGTATCTAACGACAGGGGGACTTCGGCAGGCTTAAGAACGCGTTCGATTTCGTCACGCAAAGCAACGCGAACTTCTTCGCGAGTTTTTAAGCCTTGCAACTTCACCGTATCGCGCAAACGCTGTAGGATAGTGGTCGTTGGGCGGTAGCCGATGTCGGCAGCGATTAAAGACTCTTCGAGTTCTTCGAAAAAGTCTTCATCGATCACGCCGCCGCTAAACAGTCCGATTAAATTGACTCGCGTACGCGAGAGTCCGTTTTTTAAACGCGAAAAAAAGCCCATGGTGTCTCTAGACAATAAAAAAGCCAAACGAAGCGACTCGTCCCGACCGGGAAAAGTCGCCGTTAAACGTCAACCCTCAAGTTTAGCAACCCGCTCCAAGGCCGTGGGGGTTGTGCGCATCGTAGGCGGCAAGTTTAAACGAAGCTTGTTGCCTGTCGATGACAGAGACGGACTTCGTCCGACGCCCGAAAGAGTGCGAGAAACGCTTTTCGATTGGCTGACGCACTTAACGGGAGGCTTGTCGGGGCTGTGTGCCTGCGATATGTTTGCGGGTTCCGGCGCCTTGGGGCTTGAAGCCGCAAGTCGCGGTGCCGATGGGGTTGTGATTTTGGAAAAAGATCGCAAAGGCGCGGCAAGAATTCGAGCTGTTGTCGATAAGCTCTCTGCCGGTGACATTGTCCAAGTTCAGTGTGTCGACTCCCTCCAATGGATGAAGACAACGGAAAAAAGCTTTGACATTATTTTCATCGATCCGCCTTTTGATGCCAGGTTGCATGCGCAGGCAATCGAAGTGGCCTTGAAAAAGCTCAAGCCTTCGGGATTGCTCTACCTGGAAAACGATGAGTTGCTCAATGACGATTGGCTGACAAAGGTCGGGGTGGTTGCCGTCAGACGAGGCAAGGCCGGTGTCGTACATTATTTGTTGGCCGAGCCTAAAACCGTTTACAATTAGAAACTTTCAACGCTTTGTTTTATCGACTTATGGTTTGCGCCGTTTATCCCGGAACTTTCGATCCGATCACGCTCGGGCACGAGGATGTGCTTGCGCGCGCTTCGGCATTGTTTGATCGGGTGATTTTGGCCGTGGCCGCCAGTCGCCGCAAGGCTCCGCTCTTTTCGCTTGATGAGCGTGTCGCTTTGGCGCAAAGCGCAACCGAAAAATTATCCAATGTCGAAGTTTTGCC
>JAUNOJ010000204.1 GCA_030531135.1 Sutterellaceae bacterium
GATCGAAGTACTTGGACAAGGCCAAGCAACAGCCCAACTCGCCGATCGTGCAAATCAAAAAGAGCGAAACGTTTGACAATGCGCTCAAGAACTTGCCATTGAAGGCGGAACTTTGCGATTTCGCAATCAAAAAGCTCTTTGCCGACTTCTCCAAACAAGCCGATACCAAAGTCGATTTTGACGACGATGTTGCCGGTCCCGAAGATAAAGTCAATGACTCTTCAAAAAAGCAAATCAACGTCACTGCGGCCTTTTCGACCGTGGGTTTGCTCAAGGCTTGGGAGCGCGATCTCTTTCGCCGAAAGCTTTACCGAACTGTCACGATTTCCGACATCGAAGAGTTGCTGCTGTGGATGAGCGACGTAGGCATTTTGCGTCTGCAGGGCGGCTTCATGGTTTTGTATCAGGGTCTTACCGTCAAACGCTTGGTGCAGAATCAACGCCGATACGGCAAGGAAGACTACAAGGAGCTCGGCAACTACTACCAGCAAAAGATGCAGCAAATCCACATCGTGGGCGAATACGCCAACCTCATGATGCGCGATTATGAGAAGGCTTTGCAGTATGTGCACGACTACTTTGCGCTGGATTACAAAAAGTTCTTGAAGACGTACTTCTCGGGCGATAAGCTCAAAGAATTTGAGCACAACATGACGCCCAAACTCTATGCCAAGCTCTT
This sequence comes from Sutterellaceae bacterium, assembly GCA_030531135.1. Taxonomy (GTDB): domain Bacteria; phylum Pseudomonadota; class Gammaproteobacteria; order Burkholderiales; family Burkholderiaceae_F; genus Duodenibacillus. The sequence continues at coordinate 680 of JAUNOJ010000204.1, forward strand.
TAAGGAGTTAAGCCCCAAGCAACTCGAAATCATTGATGACAAGTCTCAGTTCATCGTTGTCTCTGCGGGGCCGGGCAGCGGCAAAACGCGCACGCTCGTGCATAAGCTCGCTGCGCTTTTAACGCTCGAAGACGTACGTTGCGAGCAGCTTTTGATGCTCACTTTTTCGCGCGCGGCAGCCACGGAATTCAAAAAACGCCTGATCGACTTGATCGGCAAGAAAGCCTATTTCGTCGATATCAAGACCTTCCACTCGTATGCCTTCGATGTGTTAGGCGAACTCGGCTCACTGGAAAACACCGACAACGTCGTGGCGCGTGCCACACAAATGATCAAAGACGGCAATGTCGACTCGGGGCGCATCGCCAAAACGACCTTGGTGATCGATGAAGCGCAGGACATGGACGCCGACGAGTTTGCGCTTGTCCAAACTTTGATCGAATATAACGAAACCATGCGCGTGATTGCCGTAGGCGACGACGATCAAAACATCTATGCTTTCCGCGGATCGGACTCCAAGTACATGAGCTCCTTTTTGACGCAGTACGATGCCGTTCACTACGAGATGACGGAAAATTGGCGCAGTTGTCATGAAATTGTGGGATTGGCCAATTCTTTTGCACAGAGCATTCGAAATCGACTCAAACACAATCCGGGGGTTTCCACTCGAGACGACGAAGGCTTTGTGCGAATCGTCACGCATACGACCGACAACTTTGAAGTCGCTGTTGTGAACGATTTGCTTGACGCCCGAGACAATCGGTTGCTCAAAGGCACTACAGCCGTTTTGACCAACACCAACGAAGAAGCGTTTCGCGTGGCCAGTCTTTTAAACGACAACGACGTGCGTGCACAGTTGATCCAGGGGCAACGAGAAGTGACGCTTTATAACTTTGTGGAAGTTCGAACGTTTTTGCATCTTATTAACAAAGACGTGGGCGACCAGGCTTTGATTTCACCCGAAGCGTGGGCCAACGCCAAAGCGAAGTTCCAAGAGAAGTTTGCCAAAAGCCATTGGTGCAAAAATATTTTGCGGCTCTTAAACGACTTCGAAAAGAGCTGTCCGAAAGACACGATGTACAAGTCCGATTTTGAAGAATTCATCTACGAATCATCGATTGAGGACACCTACTCGACCGAAACCGGCACCGTCACCGTCTCAACGATGCACAAGGCCAAGGGCAAAGAGTTTGACAACGTCTTCATTCTGGCTTCGCGCACGCAATACCGAACGGATGAGGATCGCAGAACGCTTTATGTGGGGCTAACGCGAGCCAAGAATCGATTGTCGGTGCACACGCGCGGCAACATCTTCGGCAAGAACGCATTGACGGGCGTCCACTATGAAGTCGACAACACGATTTACCCCAAGCCTAATGAAATTGCGCTTTATCTGACACACTCGGACGTTTGGCTCAATTGGCAGATGCGTCACAAGAAAAACATCTTCAAGCTGACTTGTTCTCAGCCTTTGATGTTTGCCGAAAAAGGATTGTCGACCGTTATCGACGGTCAAGAGAAAAATTTCCTGCGGTATTCCAAAGCTTTTGAAGCTCAACTCGAAAAGTGGGCGCAGGACGGTTACACCCCTGTTGAGGCCTTTGTCAATTACATCCTGTCGTGGAGATACTCCGAGAACAACAAAGAGTATGCGATTGTGTTACCCAAGTTGCGACTCAGGAAAAACGCATCAAACAACCATTGAAAAATCTCCTTCGATTTTTATACCGAAGGAGATTTTCAAAAGCTTGGGAGAATTGCAGTGACCTGGACTTACTTCCAGCCGTAGAAATCGGTCACCGTCTTCCATGCGACCTCACGCAAGAACTTAGCCGTTTCGGGCGCAAGCGGCTTTTCGCATTCGCCAAGATAGTTAATATCTACGGGCGTTCTGTGAAAAAGCGTCGCGTAGAGCACCGCACCGTAGAGATACGTGCCTGCTGCACTCGGATGGCTCTTGTCAGGCATGTACATCACCAAGTCGGGTTTGGCTTTGATGGCTTCCATGAAGGCAAGTCCCACAGGCACAACCATCATGTCAGCTTTGTTGCCGATTTCGATTGTGGTATCGGCAAGTTTTTTGATATCTTCGGGCTTGTCTTGTTTAGGCCAGGTCATCACCAGCAAAGGGGTGCTACCGGCTTTGCGAATCGTCTCGGCATGCTGCTTGGCGTACTTCTCAAAGTACGGGACTCGTTTTTTGGAAGTGGCACCGGCAGAATTTTCCTGCAACAAAACGATATCAAACATGGGTTTGACGAGCTTGCCGTCTTTGACATCGGCATACGGGTCTTGCTCGTGCGACTTCAAGTAGAAGGCGACATCATGGAAAGACAAAGAGCCCGAGCTGATCGTGAGCAGACGGGTTTTCATCGTTTCTTTGGGCGTGCCGGCTTGCATCAAACCGCGCAAATAGGTATGAACCCCGCAGTTGTAGAACGAATAAGAGTTGCCGATAAGAAGCGCAACTTTGGGGCTCGTTGCCAAAGGCGTCGTCACTTTGGGTTGCACCGTGTTATCCAATGCCATGGCAGAACCCATGGTCAAAAGACCGGCGGTTAAACATGCTACGGTTTTGAGCGAAAAACGCATTTTAATTTCCTTTCTCACGCCTTGAGAATTTTTGAAATCTCAAGTTCGAAATTTTCTTTACTTCAGTCTCCGACCAAGAGAGTTTGTTTGGGTCGGAGACAGGTTTTTTCTGTCAGTTTAGAACTTGTGGACCAAACCGATGGCAATCTGTGTGCGAGACATGCTTCCGTCATCATTCACAGCCTGCACATTTTTATCGTCCGCATCCAACCCGTCCAATCCTTCCAAATGGGAAATCACACCGTAAATATTGGTTCGCTTGCTAAACGGATAGCTATAACCGACAGCGACCGACCAATAACCTGCATCCGGTCCGACAGCCACAGGATTCTTTTTGTTGTTTGATCTCGTATAGAGCGGCTTGCTGTTTGTACCTTCCGAATACAAGCCGCTGAGTCGGATCGTACCGCCCCAAGCAGGAATTGTTGCGCCAAGGATATAGCTGTTGGCATCGAAAGCCTCGATTTGCGAGGTTTTC
>JAUNOJ010000205.1 GCA_030531135.1 Sutterellaceae bacterium
TAAAGTTTTTAATTGCTGTGACACCCACATGGGCGCGGGTGAACCGATGCGCCCGATCGGATGTGAGGTCTTTTATTTATGAGTGAAAACAAAGTGAGCGTTCCGGGTTCCGGGGCAAGCTTAAACGACTGGTTGGATTACATCTCCAACCTGCACGACAAGCCGATGGACTTGGGACTCGAGCGTATGAAGACGATGATTGCGCGCATGGGCATCGAATTCGATTGCCCGGTCATTACCGTCGGCGGCACCAACGGTAAGGGATCGACATGTGCCTTCATTGACGGTATTTTGCGTTATTCGTCCTATCACGTGGGTTTGCACACTTCGCCGCATCTGCTGCGCTTTAACGAGCGTTGCGTGATTGACGGGCACGAAGTCGATGACGAAGTTTTGATCGAGGCCTTTAAAGAGGTTGAAGCCGCACGTCGCGACTTGACGCTGACTTATTTCGAATACACGGGTCTTGCCATTTTGCGTATCTTCCAGAAGGCCAATTTGGATGCCGTGATCCTTGAAGTGGGTTTGGGCGGACGATTGGATGCCATGAACGCGATTGATTCCGATTGCGCCGTGGTTTGTTCGATCGACATCGATCACGCCAAGTATTTGGGCTCGACCCGTGAAGAAATCGGCTTGGAAAAAGCCTGTATTTATCGCCACTTTAAGCCTGCGATCTGTACCGATCCGAATCCGCCGAAGTCTTTGACGCAAAAAGCTTATATGCTCCTGGCACCTTTGTTTGTCTACGGTCGCGATTTCCGCAGTTACAAGCACCACGGCATGTGGGACTTCGAAATGGAAACGCACGATCAGGTGGGTCATCAGGTCGACTGGCGCAATCTGCCCATGCCTGCCACTTCGGGCGAGCGTCAACTGCAAAATGCAGCCGGCGCCTTGGCTGCGTTGGCAACGTTAAACGATCGTCTGGAAATTCAGCGCACCGCCGTGTGCGAAGCCTTGACGCGCGTGCACATTCTGGCACGCTACGACATGATCAAACCCGAAGACGAAACGGGGGCATCGGTGACGGTCGACGTGGGGCACAACCCGCAGGCGGCAGCCGTTTTGGCCGATAACCTGATGAACGACGCCAAACCCGGTCAGCAGACCTGGGCGGTGTTCGGCATGCTCAGCGACAAGGACATGGTGGCCGTTTCCAAAACCGTCAACCGCCACATCGATCGTTGGTTCGTGTGCCCGTTGCCGGGCGTGCGCGGCGCGTCCGTGGCGCAATTGACGGAAGCCATGAAAGCCGGCGGCGTCGATATGACCAAGGTTCAGGCGTTTGACTCGGTCGATACGGCCATTCATACGGCGCTTGACGACAGCCGTCGTTGCCGGCCCGGTACTGTTAGAATTATCGGGTTCGGGTCCTTTGTGACTGTTTCCGGGATCATGGAAAGCTTAAAGCACGACAAGCGCGTGCAAGAAGGCGGCGATTAACCGACACGATCCTGATGTATTTGCTATAGTCACACCTTGACGGGGCCTTGAGAAAGTTTCAAAGGCCCCGTTTTTGCTACACTTAAGCGATATCTTTTTTCGACACTTTTGCGTTTCCATGATCGACAAGTTCAACAAACTCTTCGGACCCAATCCGCCGCGTGCCACGAGCATGCATCAGGCGGCTTTGCCTTTTGAAGACAGTGTCGAAGATATCGAGCACCGTAAAAACATCGCGCGCATTAAAAATAAGCGCCGTTTGTTGGGGCTTTTGGCCATCGGCATGCTTTTTGCCGTGATTGCGCCCTCGATTTTAAGTCCCAACGAATACTACGCCGTCAGAGGCGCCAAGCTGGAAATTCCGACTTTGGAAGGGCAGCCTCCCGCCAAGGTGGTGCCGGTCATCAAACCCGAACCGGTGAAACCTCGCATTATTCCGTCCGTTCCGGTTGAAACGAAGCCGCCCGCTTCGTTGACAAAAGCCAATCGCGTGGAAGAGGGGGCCAAATTGGCGCATCCCACCGTTGACGAGGGTACTCTGGAAGTCGTGGAAGACAAAAAGTTTCAGGTCGACCCGGATAAGACGCTGGCCGGCATCGTCACCAAGACCACCAATCTGGGTAACGACACCAAACCGGCAACCAAACCTGCGGTAAAGTCGGATAAAGACGCCAAACCCGTTGCCAAGGCCGAAACCAAGACGCAAAAGCCCGCAGCCAAGCCCGCGGACAAAAAGTCAGAAGCCAAAGACGCGGCCAAGACAGAAACAAAGGCAAGTGCCAAACCCGAGGTCAAGGCCGAGCCCAAAGTCAACGGTCCCTTGCGAGCGTCAGCCAACGGTCGCTTCTTTATTCAGGTGATTGCCACGAGTAACAAAGACGCCGCCCACCGTCGTGCCCAATAGCTCAAGACGTTGGGGGTGCCCGCTTATACACAAATCGTGCATCGACGCGGCAGCGATCTTTGGCGCGTGCGCGTCGGGCGCTTTATGACGATGGACGAAGCACGTCGAGCGTTGGACATTTTGGCATTGAACTCTATTGAAAACGGCGGCATCAGTCAGGATAAACCTGCCGCCACCAACAAGTAACTTTTGAAAGCAAATGAACGAAATCGATTGGGTCATTTTGGGTGTTTTGTTTCTCTCGACCATTTTGGGCGTGAGCCGCGGCGTCGTGCGTGAAATTCTTGCGATTGTGGGCTGGGTGCTCGCCATCGTTTTGGCTTTGAAGTTTGCGCCCACGGTAGGGGAAATGATTCCGTTGCCGAGTTTGTCGATTTTGATTCGTACGGCTTTCGGTGCCGTTTTGATCGTGGTGGTGACGCTTTTTGTGATAGGGTTGGCGGGCAAAATTTTCTCAAGCCTACTGGCAGCCGCATCCATCAGTTTTGAAGATCGAGCCATCGGTGCCGTTTTTGGCCTGGCTCGCGGCATTGTGATCGTGTGTGCGTGCGTATTCGTCTTGGGGTTGACCTCTGCGACCAAAACCGCTTACTGGCGCAACTCCGTTTTGATTGTGCCGGCAGAGCGCGTCATCGACTTTTCGATGCCGTATTTGCCCGAACAGATTGCCAAGATGCGTACCAATCGCACCTTCACGTTCTAAGTTTGTCAACCGAACTCGACAAATCCCGTTTTCGCCCGTGTTTTTCAGCAAAAATCAGGCAAACAGAGTATGCCAAACGGGGCCGAGATCGGTAAAATTGCGCTTTCTTTTTTAACTCTCTTGGGGAATCACTCATGTGCGGCATCGTCGGCATGATCAGCCAAAAACCGGTCAACCAACGCATTTATGATGCATTGCTTTTGTTGCAACACCGCGGTCAGGACGCCGCCGGTATCGCAACCTTGGACGGTTTGACGTTTCATATGTATAAAAACATGGGCTTGGTGCGAGACATCTTCCGTACCCGCAACATGCGTGATTTGACGGGGACCTCCGGCGTGGGGCACGTGAGATATCCCACGCAAGGGTGTTCGGGCTCCAACCATGAAAGTCAGCCTTTCTACGTCAACGCTCCGTACGGCATCATGTTTGCCCATAACGGCAACCTGACCAATGCCGACGAAGTCAAGGTGGAACTCTACAATCGCGATCGCCGCCACATCAATACGACGAGCGACTCCGAAGTACTGTTAAACGTTTTGGCCGACGAACTGGCCTGCCAAATTCCGCGCGGCGGCAGCTTCTCGGTTGAAGCTGTTTTTAATGCTGTCAAGGGCGTGCACAAGCGTGTGAAGGGCTCTTACGCCGTGGTGGCTTT
>JAUNOJ010000206.1:0-2029 GCA_030531135.1 Sutterellaceae bacterium
TTTCGTTCTTGAAATCGCCGTTCCCGATTCCGAAATCGTCGAACGCATGTCGGGCCGCCGCGTGCACCCGGCTTCGGGTCGTACGTACCACGTCAAGTACAACCCGCCCAAGGTCGAAGGCAAGGACGATGTCACGGGTGAAGACCTCGTGCAGCGCGACGACGACAAGGAAGAAGTCGTTTTGAAGCGCTTGTCCGTTTACCACGCTCAGACCGAAGCTTTGGTGAAGTTCTATTCGGATTTGGCCGAAAGCGGCAAGCCCAATGCACCGAAGTATCGTTCCGTGGCCGGTATCGGTTCCATCGAACAGATTCGCGATCGCATTTTCGAGGCGCTCAAGTAATCGATTGACCCAAATACAGGAACAAGACCGATAAAGCCTTGTTCCTGTCTTTTTGTTTTTTTACGTTGAAGTGATTCGCCAAAAGCCTTGGGGACAATTCTTGGTTTTTGACGAACACCACTTTTCGGAGTTTTTTTACTATGACTACAGCTTTGTGGCTTGCCATCGGTGCAGGCATCATCGCCGTGCTCTTCGGTCTTGTGACCCGCAGCTGGGTTCTTGCCAAGGATCCCGGCAACGCACGTATGCAAGAAATCTCTGCTGCCATTCAGCAGGGTGCTCAAGCCTATTTGGCCAAGCAGTACACCACGATCGGCATCGTCGGTGTCGTTCTTTTCGTCATCATCGCCTTAGTGCCCGCTTTGGGCTTTAAGACGGCCATCGGTTTTGCCATCGGCGCCATCCTTTCGGGCGCTTGCGGCTTTATCGGCATGAACGTTTCCGTTAAGGCCAACGTGCGCACCGCTCAGGCAGCTGCCACGGGCATCGAAGCCGCTTTGAACGTCGCTTTTAAGGGCGGCGCCATCACCGGTATGCTCGTTGTGGGTTTGGGTCTGTTGGGTGTTGCCGGTTACATGGCTTTCTTGGTCGGTACGGCTCCTGCCGATGCTGGTTTGTACGCCACCATCAAGCCCTTGATCGGTTTGGCCTTCGGTTCTTCTTTGATCTCCATCTTCGCTCGTTTGGGCGGCGGTATCTTCACCAAGGGTGCCGACGTCGGCGCCGACTTGGTCGGTAAGGTCGAAGCCGGTATTCCCGAAGACGATCCCCGCAACCCCGCCGTGATCGCCGACAACGTCGGTGACAACGTGGGCGACTGCGCAGGTATGGCTGCCGACTTGTTCGAAACGTACGCCGTGACCTTGATCGCGACGATGATGATCGGTGCACTGGCGACGACGGGCGACGCAATGCGCATGGTCGAATACCCGCTCGTTTTGGGTGCCGTTTCCATCGTTGCTTCCATCATCGGTACGTACTTCGTGAAGTACATCCCGGGCAAGAAGATCATGACCGCTCTTTATCGCGGTTTGATCGTCTCGGGCGTGATCGCTGCCGTTGCTTTCTGGTTCGTGGGCGACTTCGTCTTCTCTGACGCTTCCATGCTGCCCGAAGGCGTGACCACCGCCAAGCTCTTCGGTACCGCTTTGGTCGGTCTCGTTTTGACGGGCTTGATGGTTGTGATCACCGAATACTACACGGGTACCGAATATAAGCCCGTGCAGGACGTTGCCAAGGCTTCCACGACGGGTCACGGCACCAACATCATTGCCGGTTTGGCCGTCTCCATGAAGGCCACCGCCTTCCCGGTTTTGGCTGTGGTTGTCGCCATTTTGGTGAGCTACATGTTGGCAGGCCTTTACGGTATCGCTATCGCTGCAACTTCCATGTTGACGATGGCCGGTATCGTTGTGGCTCTCGACGCCTACGGTCCGATTACGGATAACGCCGGCGGTATTGCCGAAATGAGCGAACTCGACGAAAAGGTGCGTAACGTCACCGACCCGTTGGACGCCGTGGGCAACACCACCAAGGCCGTGACCAAGGGCTACGCCATCGGTTCTGCCGGTTTGGCCGCTTTGGTTCTGTTTGCCGACTACACGCACGCTTTGAAGCAGACGTTTAACATGGACTTCACGTTCGATTTGTCGAACCCGTCCGTGATCGCCGGTTTGATCATCGGCG
>JAUNOJ010000206.1:2039-3699 GCA_030531135.1 Sutterellaceae bacterium
GATAGCCCGCGCCGGCAGCCTGGCCGTACAGGCTGACCATGGAGCTGGTGGTCAGGATCACGCCGCCGCCCTGCTCCTTCATGATGGGGGCCACGGCACGGGTGGTATAAAACACGGCGTTCACGTTCAGGTTGATGATCTTGTCAAAAGCGGCGGGATCGTACTGGTACAGCGGCTCGCGGGCCGAAATGCCGGTAGCGTCGTGATCGAAGTGCGTCGTCAGTTCAAGGAAATCGCCGGCATCATGGAAGGTAAGGCCAAGCCCGACTATTCCAAGGCCGTCGGTATGTTGACCGTTGCCGCTATTAAGGAAATGATCGTTCCGTCCATCCTGCCCGTTATCGTTCCGATTCTCGTCGGTTTGATCTTGGGCCCGCAGGCTTTGGGCGGCGTTTTGATGGGTACGATCGTCACGGGTATCTTCGTGGCCATCTCCATGACCACCGGCGGCGGTGCATGGGATAACGCCAAGAAGTACATCGAAGACGGCCACTTCGGCGGCAAGGGCAGCGAAGCTCATAAGGCTGCCGTGACCGGCGACACCGTGGGCGACCCCTACAAGGATACGGCAGGTCCCGCCGTCAACCCCTTGATCAAGATCATCAACATCGTTGCTCTCTTGATCGTTCCGTTGCTCTAATTTGAGTGGCAAACAAGTGTCCTTGTTCGACTTGGGCACTTAAAGGGAAAAATCCAAATTTCGGCACCGAAAGCGATTTCGGTGCCGATTTTTTTACTCTTTTGCGCGTTTGCCGAACGCCTGAAACAATGCTTTGCAAACTTGCATCCTTTCGGCGGATGGCAAAGTGCGCTCAAACCGATACAATCCTTTGCATTGCCGATTTTGTGCGGCACGTCCTACGATTTTTCCTCGCTTTGCGGTTATGTCTTTAGAAAACGATTTTCTCTTACGCCTTGTCGACATTGTGGGCGCAGACCACGTCAAAACGGACGTGCGCGACTTTGCCCCCAAACTGACCGACAACCGCAAACGCTATCACGGCCATGTGACCTGTGCGGTCTTTCCCGCCACAACCGAAGAAGTGAGCCGCGTCCTGACCTTGGCTCATGAATTCGGTGCTTACGTTTTTGCCCAAGGCGGCAACACTTCCAACGTGGCCGGTGCCACACCCGTTTATGCCGACCAAACGCATTTAAGCCTTTTGCTTTCGACCGATCGCATGCGTCGTATTGAAAAAATCGACGCTGTCAACGATACGGCCGTCGTGCAAGCCGGCGTCATTGTCGAAGATCTGCAAAATGCCGCCAAAGAGAAAAACCGCCTCTTTGCCGTCAGTCTGGCTGCGCAAGGCTCATGCACGGTGGGCGGCATTTTGGCCACCAACGCGGGCGGCGTTCATGTTCTCTATTACGGCAACTCGCGCGAACAATGTTTGGGGTTGGAGGTCGTCCTCTACGACGGACGCGTTTTAAACCTCATGCGAGGGTTGCGCAAAGACAATACCGGATACGATCTCAAAGATTTGTTGGTGGGCTCCGAAGGAACATTGGGTGTGATCACGCGCGCCGTGGTGAAGCTCTGGCCGCGTCCGGTGCGTCGCGTCGTGACGTTTGTTTCGATTGACAACACCCAAGGCTTACCCAAGGTTTTCAATGCCCTGCATGAGGCTTTGAGCAGCAACCTCACGGCTTTTGAAGT
>JAUNOJ010000207.1 GCA_030531135.1 Sutterellaceae bacterium
CGGCAAGTTTGATTGATGAAAAGATGCACAGCGGCCTGGGCGTGATGCTCGACGATTTGCTGGCGGCGGTTTGGGCCGTTTCCGCGCTCTTACTTTTGGACTGGACGCTCGCAAAGGTCTTCGAGAAAAGTATGGCCTTTTTAGGAGTGTTCTGATGACTCAATCCTTGGAGCAGGAAATTTATTGTATATGCGTCGAACTCGGGCAACGCGCTATGCAAAAGGGCGTGACCATGGCTACGGCCGAGAGCTGTACCGCCGGCGGCATCAGCTACTGCATCACGGAAGTACCGGGCTCAAGTCGGTGGTTCGATCGCGGGTTCGTGACCTATACCAATCAGGCAAAGACGGAAATGCTCGGTGTCACGCAGGCAACGTTGTCTGCATATGGAGCAGTCAGTGAAGAAACCGTACGGGAAATGGCTATGGGGGCGCTTGAAAAGAGCGGGGCACACATCGCCGTTGCGGTTTCGGGAATTGCCGGTCCGGGCGGAGCCGTGCCGGGCAAACCCTTGGGCACGGTGTGTTTTGGCTTTGCTCGCCGGGGGGCGCATGGGCCGGTGGTGTTTACCGACACGCAGTATTTTTCCGGTGACAGAAAGGCTGTGCGACTAGCCACGATTCGTCAAGCCATCCAAGGATTAATCACCCAAGTCGACCATTCCTAAAAAAATAATTTTGGCCGCAAAATCAAAGACTTCCGCAAGCGCGTTCGGAGGTCTTTTTTCTTTTGGGCGTAAGATCGTTTGCATCGATCGAAAGAATAATTTAGGAGAGACGCTATGCCCGTACATGCTCAATACGCTCAAGAAGCCGTCGATATCAGACGCCGCATCCATCGCCGTCCGGAAGAGGGTTGGACCGAATTTGAAACTTTGTGGATTGTGACGCAAACGCTTGAAGGCTTAGGGTATGACGTCGCATTGGGGACGAAAGTCGTTTGTCCGGATGCCGTACTCGGACGCAATCCCGAGTTGGTGACCGCCGCCATCGAGCGAGCACTTGCGCACGGCGTGCCGCAATGCTTTATTGATCGTACCGAAGGTTTTACCGGTGCCGTAGCCGAAATGGATACGGGGCGAGCGGGACCCGTGACGGCATTTCGCTTTGACATGGATTGCGTGTTGGTCGATGAAAGTACGGATGCCGACCACGTTCCGGCCGCATTGGGTTTTGCTTCCGAGATCGCCGGCGCCATGCACGCTTGCGGGCACGACGGGCATACGGCAACGGGACTTGCGTTGGCGCATTGGTTGGTTGACAACAAAGCGTTGCTCAAGGGCAAAATTCGTCTCGTTTTCCAACCGGCCGAAGAGGGCACGCGAGGGGCTGCCGCTATGGCTGCTGCCGGCGTCGTCGACGGTGTCGATTGGTTCTTCGGCGCACACGTCGGCAGCGAGTGCGGGCCCAAGGAAATCGGCATTGTTGAAAAAGGCTTTTTGGCAACCACCAAGATCGATATTTCGTTTACGGGGCAACCCTCTCATGCCGGTGCCGAGCCGCACAAGGGCAAAAGCGCTTTAATGGCGGCTGCGGCTTGCGCCCTGATGCTGCAAGGCATTCCGAGACACGGCGAGGGCGACACCCGTGTAGCCGTCGGCAAGCTCGTTGCCGGCGAAGGACGCAATGTCACGCCGGTGCATGCCTACATGCAGCTTGAAGTGCGAGGCCAAACGTCGGAAGTCAACGACTTTATGACCGAGCAGGTCAATACGATTGTTCAGGGTGTGGCTTCGGCCTACGGCGTAGCGGCCAAGATTACGAAGGTCGGAGAGGCGGCTTCATTGGTTGCATCTCCCGAAGCCAACTATGTTTTAAACGGCGCGGCCGAAAAGATCCCCGGCATTCGCATTACGGAACTGACCAAGGGAGGGGGTTCGGAAGACTGCTCCATTCTCGTGCGACGCGTACAGCAAACGGGCGGTAAAGCGGGCTTTTTCTTCTACGGATGCAAACACAACGGACACCATCGTGCCGACTTTGACATTCAAGACACCGAAAGTCTGCCGTTGGCCTTGCAGATGTTTGTGAATATTCTTTCGATTACCAACGCAGCCGACTGATCGTTTGTTAGAACGCTGCGACAATGAGAAAAGGACGAAAGCCTATCGAGGTTTGCGTCCTTTTGCTTGTTCGGGCAAGCGAAGCGTTGCCCGAAGGATGATGCGATTGTCGATCAGATTTCGACTTCGCAAGCTTCACCCGTGGTGAAGAAATGACCGCCTGCCACGTAGTGCAACGGACGCAGATCGTCGGATTGACCGTCGAAACTCCAGTGACCGTCGTTATAGACGCGATCGTCGGCCCAGGCGGCAACACATTTGCCGATAAACAGATCGTAGTTGTCCTGATTGCGTGCTTCGGGAATGATTTCAAAGATGGCACAAGCCACCGAGCCTTCGACAAACGGAATGTCATAGCCAGGCATCGTCATAATTTTGGCACCGCTCTTGGCAAGCTTGTCGGCTTCGTCAAATTTGCTCACAGAGCCCAGATAAAGCGTTTCGCGGGCAATGCCTTTAGCGGGCAACGACAGGGCGAAGTAGCCGCTTTTTTCCATCAATACACGCGTGTAGTGCGAGGAGTCAATCACGGCCGTCGTCAAGAAAGGATCCAAATCCAAAGGGCAAATCCAGGTGGCGGGCATGATGTCGGTGTCGCCTTCGTGTGCGGCGCTCACCAACGCGGTGGCGCCCAAGTTAAAGATGCGATAGGCCTTATCCAAGGCAACGGGCTTGAGGTGATTCATGGTGTTGCTCCAAAAACAATTATCGATATGCAAACTATACGCACAAAAATGCCGCTCGGTTTTGCCGGCAATCTTTGGCTATTGCACAAAAATTGCAAACAAACGCAAGCGGCGTTTTAACCTCTTAAAGCAAGGGTATCAAGCGCGTTGTACGGCAACCTTGGCGGCACGAATCGCGTCGCGTGTGGCCTGAGCGGCCTTGGCGGCAGCCTGATCGAAATCGTTGCCGGAGCCGGCAAAAATCACGGCGCGGCTCGAATTGATGATCATGCCGCGGCCGTTGGCGTCCAACCCTGCTGCAACCGCAGCGTTCACATCGCCGCCCTGAGCACCGATGCCCGGCACCAATAACGGCAAGCTCGGAGCAATGGCACGCACACGGGCAATTTCAGCCGGTTGCGTTGCACCTACAACCAAGCACAACTGCCCGTTTTTGTTCCATTCGTTGGCAGACAAGCGTGCGACGCGTTCGTACACCATTTCGTCGCCGACTTTCAATTCTTCAATATCGGCACCGCCGGGGTTGGATGTACGACACAACAAAATCACGCCGCGATCGGCCCATGCGAAATAGGGTTCGATCGTATCAAAGCCCATATAGGGAGAAAGCGTGACAGCGTCGGCCTTGTAGCGGTCAAACGCTTCTTTAGCGTACTGTTTGGCCGTCGAGCCGATATCGCCTCGCTTGGCATCCAAAATCACCGGGATTTCCGGATGGTTGGCCTTGATGTGGGCAATGACTTTTTCCAATGAGGCTTCGTTGCCGTGTGCGGCAAAGTAGGCAATCTGCGGCTTAAAGGCACAAACATAAGGGGCCGTAGCGTCGACAATGCGACGGCAAAACTCAAACACGGGATCTTCGGCATCTTTGACGCATTCGGGAAGGCGAGCCAAGTCGGGATCCAAGCCCACGCACAGCATGGAGTCGACGGCATCAATTCGGGCATTGA